>DASTLZ010000100.1:0-9637 GCA_035714425.1 Sphingomonas sp. | reverse complement strand
GCTGATGATCTCCACGGTCGGGGCCGGCCCGACCTTGGCCAGCCGCGCCAGCCGGCGGTAATCCTCCGCGGCGATTTCGACGCCGGGCATCTGCGGATTGTCGTCGCGGCCGAACAGCGAGCCTTCGCCGTGGACCAGCTTGCCATCGTCGCGCGAGATGATCGCATAGGCGACGGCGCCTTCGGATTTCAGGAAGGTGTCGAGTTTCTTGCGGAAATCGAGCCGCTTCAGCCGGCGCGCGGCGGCTTCGGGATCGAAGCGCGGCTGATCGAAGGTGTCGAGCTTGGCGAGGTCGCTGTCGCTCAGCCGCTGGAACGGCGCGTCCTTGGGCTCGTCGCCGGTGCCGGGGAGGGAGAGCATGACGATCTTGCCGCGCAATTGCCCTTTCCATGTGTCGAAATCGCGCTCGCGGCGGATCGGCGCGACGATGACGGGCGCGCTGATCGCGCCGACGGTCGTGCCGTTCATGGTCGGGGGCGTCCAGGCGATCGGGATCGCGGTCAATTGGATGATGCGCGGCGTGACCATGCGCACGCTGGACCGCTGGATCGACCAGCCGCGGCCGAAGGGGAACGCTTCCTTGTGGACGTTCTTCAGCCCCCACTCAGCGAATTTCCCCGCCGTCCAGCTTTCCGCCTGGCGCATCTGCGGCGAATTGGTCATCCGCCCGCCGATGACGTCGGTCAGATGCTGCGCGGTCACCATCACCTGGCTGTGGTTGGTGCCTTCGTCGATGATCCGGTTCGCCGCGTCGCGCGCCTGGGCGAAAGCGGGCGTGGTCGCGAGGATGGTGGTGGCGAGTGCGGCGGCGAGCAGCAGGGGACGCATGGGGGACTTTCCTGGTGAAGCCGCCTGCTATGCCGAGCCGCGCGCGTTCCGCAAGCCCCCGCGCCGACAGCCCCGCCGACTTCAACTCCCTGCGGTCGTTGACACAGCGGCCGGGCTTCGGCATTGGGCGCGCCTGCTTAGCGCAGGCCGATCTGGACAGGTGGCCGAGTGGTTAAAGGCAGCAGACTGTAAATCTGCCCGGGTTTCCCGTACGCTGGTTCGAATCCAGCCCTGTCCACCAACCCGCTTGATCGCCGCACCGGTGATCGCTACGCAGGGTCGACCGCCACGCAGGCGCTTTCGAGCGCGCAGCGTCCGGTACGCGGGTATAGCACAATGGTAGTGCAGCAGCCTTCCAAGCTGAATACACGGGTTCGATTCCCGTTACCCGCTCCAGCTTTTCTTTCCGGTGTTCGTCGGCGGCAGCTGCCCCATCTCACCGTCTTGATGCCGGGCCAGGCGACTGCGCCGGCGCCGCATTCCGCCAGACGTCGGCTGCGGCAGAGGGCAACCAACGTTATTCAGATGGCGACGTTATTTCGTGGTTCCGACGACCGGGCGCGGTGTCAGCTGCCTAAAAGGAAAGGGAATTATCTCACGCGGCATGGACGGTTGCGCGGTACGGCCTTTCGCCGTCTCCGGTCGTGCCAAGATCAAGATCGAGAGGATGAGACGTGCTCGACAATTTGGCAATCACCAAGAAGATCGTCGCCGCGTTCTTCGTCGTCGTCGGCGTCTTCATCATCTCGTCCTTGGTGGCGAATGCCAGCATGAGTTCGCTGGCCGCCACGCAGAAATCGAACGTCATCAGCAACACCGTCACCGCGCAGGCGGACCAGATGCTGACCGCCATGATCGAGCAGGAGGATGCGGTGCGAGGTTACGCCCTGAGCGGTAATACCGACAGCCTGGCGCGGTACGCGCAATCGCGGGAAACACTGACCAAACTCGCGCTGGAATTTCGTGCGATCACCGAATTGCCGATCCAAAAGACACGGATCGACGCGCTGCTTGCCGCCATGAGCAAGGTGAACGAGACGGCGTTCCGGCAGATCATCGGACTGGCGGCCGATCCGTCCACCCGTGGCGCCGCGCAGGCACTGGCCGTCCGGGCGCATATCGAGCCCGCGCGCGCGATCTTGCAGGCGATCAGCGACCTGGAAAAGCCGACGGTGGCGGGACAGCGGGAGAGATTGGCGGACGCGCAGGCCGCCACAGTCCGATCGCTGTGGATCGGTTCGGCACTGGCCATCGCGATTGCCGCGCTGGCGGGATGGTTGCTGTCGCGCATCATCGCCGTGCCGATCGTCGCGATCACCGGCACGATGACCGCGATGGCCGCGGGCGATTATGCCAGCGACGTCGCGGGCGCCGATCGCGGCGACGAGCTTGGCGCGATGGCCAAAGCGGTGCGCGTGTTCCGCAGGAACGGCATCGCCAAGCAGGGAGCGGACGAGGCCAAGGCGGTTGCTGACGCGGAGCAGAAGCGCGTGGTGGATACCGTCGCGATCCATTTGTCCGATCTGTCGGGCGGCGACCTGACGGCGACGATCACCAGCGATTTCCCGGCCGACTACGCGACGCTGAAGACCAACTTCAACGAAGCGCTGGACAAGCTGCGCGAGCTGATTGGGTCGGTCAGCGAGAGCGCGGCCACGATCCGGACGGGGTCGGGCGAGATCGCGCAGGCATCGGAAGATCTGGCCCGCCGGACTGAGAGCAACGCCGCAAGTTTGGAGGAGACCGCCGCGTCGGTGACGCAGATGGACGGCCGCATCAAGGCATCGACGCAAGCCGCCAGCCGGACCGTCGAGCGCGCCGACCAGGCGATCGCGACCGTCGGCGGGGGGCGTGCGGTGGCCGACCAGGCGGTGCAGGCGATGGGCCGCGTATCGGAAAGCGCCAAGGGCATCGACAGCGTGATCGAAGGCCTGGACAAGATCGCGTTCCAGACGAGGGTGCTGGCGATGAACGCCGCGGTTGAAGCGGGCCGTGCCGGCGATGCCGGTCGTGGCTTTGCCGTCGTCGCCGACCTGGTGTCGGCGCTGGCGATGCGCGCCGAGGAAGAGGCCAAGCGTGCGCGCGATCAGTTGACGGTGACGCAGACCGATATCGTGACCGCGGTCGACGCGGTGACCAAGGTCGACAGCGCACTTTCCGACATATCGGGCGACGTCGGCCAGGTGCATGAACTGCTGGCGACGATGGCGGCGGACAACCAGGCGCAGTCGGCGGCGATCACCCAGATCTCCGCGGCGATCGGCACGATGGATCGAGCGACCCAACAGAACGCCGCGATGGTCGAGGAAACGTCGGCCGCGGCCCGCAATCTGGCTGCCGAAGTCGGCGGACTGACCGAGCAGGCCGGACGTTTCAACGTCGGCCGTGGCGGCGTCGCGAGCAACCGGACATCGTCGGCGTCGTCCAAGACCCGCTACGTCGATCCCCAGGCCTATGCCTCCCCCGTCAAGCCGCTACCCGCCGGCATTGCCGCACTGGTCCGCGCCGATAACCGATGTGATGCGTTCTAGGCGATATTGTTCGCGTTCCTCGTCCATCGCCGTTTGCCACAGCGCGCGTAGCGCGGCGCGTCGTTTTGGAATGCGGTCCTCTAATACGGCCGCTTCGATCATGCGGTCGGTGCGGAAGTAGCGGAACGCGCCGCGCAGCTCGCACCATGCCGCCATGATGCGTCCGCTGTCGCGATAGCCAAGCAGCACCGGCCAGACGATGCGATGCGATACACTGCCCCCGTCGCTTCGATATGCGAGCGCCACCTTGTGGCCCGACCGGATTGCCCGACGCAGGCGCGAGGCGTCGACCGATTCGTCCGGCCTTGCCACGGGCGCGATGCTGGTGGCGGGCTCGGCGATGCAGGATCGCAGGGCTTCGGGGAGGATCGCCTCGATTTTCGCGAGGAGGTTGCGTGCCGCCTTGGCGAGTTCGGGTTCACCCCGGCTCGCGACCCAATTGGCCCCGAGGACGGCGGCATCCAGTTCATCGCTCGTCAGCATGAGCGGCGGCATGTCGAAGCCGCGTTCCAAGATGTAGCCGACGCCGGGCTCGCCGGTGATGGGAACACGCCCGGCGGCGAGGGACGCGATATCGCGGTAGACGGTGCGCTTCGACACCTCCAGTTCGTCGGCGATCGACTGTGCCGAGGTCGGTCGCCCCGCTCGACGCAGCAATTGCACGATCTCGAACAGGCGATCGGCGCGGCGGATGGCGGATTCCCCATCTATGCTGACATGACGCGGTCAGCATCCTTGTGCCATCTATCGTCGAGCGGCGGATGCCTGGCAACGGAGGGACGGACGATGGGTATGATCGCGGGAAGTTGTGCTTGCGGCGAAGTCGCATTCAGCCTGTCCGCGCCGCCGACGATGATGGCGACGTGCCATTGCAGTCGCTGCCGGAAAGTGGGTGCCGGCACGTTCGTGTTCGTGCAAGCGGAGACGTTCGCGTGGGTCCCGGGACAGGCTGCGGTCGAGCGGTTCAAGGCCGAACCGCCTTATCGCTACGGCCGCTGTTTCTGCCGGCATTGCGGGACTGCGCTGGGCGAACCGGGCGCGGGCGCTTCGTTTCCGATCAATGCCCAATGCCTGGACGCCGACCCGCAGGTTCGCGTGCGCTTTCATGAATTCGTTGGCGAGAAGCCGGCCTGGTACGACATCTGCGACGATGCCGCTCAGTTCATGGGCCACCCGATCAAGGGTGGGGAATGACCATGCACCCCTTTACCCGCCGCTTACCATAGTCCGGCTATCGCTGCGGCGATGGTCCAGCAGGTTTCGCCCGTTTCACACACAGCCGCCGACCCGCGGCCAGCGTCGGCGGTCAGTCACGGGGCGGGGCTCTGCGGGTTGGTGGGGGTGCTGCTGTGGATTGCGGTGGCGCGGTTTGCTGGGCTGGATGGGCCGTATGCGGCGTTGGTGGCGGTGGCGGCGTGTGGGGGGCCGATGGTGGTGTGGTCTTTGTGGGTCGACCGGGTCTACCTGGCGGCGTCTACCGGGATCGATTGGGCCACGTTGCGCGATGCGCGCGAGATGCGCGATGTCAGCCTGACCAAGCTGGCGGGGCTGTGGGCGACGTGGGGCGGGGTCGCGCTGATCTATGGCAATTTGCGCTTTTATTGGCAGGGCGGGTTCGCGTTCGCGATGTGGTGCATGGCATGGGGGGCCGCCGTGCTGGTCGTCGTGTCGGTGCCCTATGTGCTGTGGATCGACCGGCGGTTGATCGCGCCGCGTGACGGGGCGTGGCATCTGGGCGCCTGGCTGACGGGGCAGGCGGGGGCGGACGGCGAAGCCATCTTCGCCCATCTGCGGGCGTGGGGGGTCAAGGCGTTCTTCCTGGCGTTCATGCTGGCGATCGGGCCGGGCGGGTTCGGCAGTTTCGTGCGGTGGGACACCGCCACGTTGCGCGATCCGGTGGCGCTGGCGAACTGGCTGGTAACGCTGATGTTCGTGATCGACGTGGCGTTCGCGACCGTCGGCTATGTGCTGACGCTGCGGCCGTTGGATGCTCACATCCGCTCTGCCGATCCTTCGGCGGCTGGGTGGGCGGCGGCGCTGATCTGCTATCCGCCGTTCATCCTGATGGAGGCGGGCGGGCCGCTGGACTATCATCCGGGCACCGCGGACTGGGCGCATTGGTTCGCGGGGCATCCGTGGCTGCTGGGCGCGACGGGGGCGGTGCTGGTGGTGCTGACCGGCGTTTATGCATGGGCGACGGTGGCGTTCGGGCCGCGGTTTTCGAACCTGACCAACCGGGGTATCCTGACGCATGGGCCCTATGCCTTGTCGCGGCATCCGGCGTATCTGGCGAAGAACCTGTTCTGGTGGGTGTCGACGATCCCGATCCTGTCGACCGGCAGCATCGTCGACGCGGTGCGCGCGACCCTGATCCTGGCGGCGGTGTCGGGCGTCTATTGGTGGCGCGCGAAAACGGAGGAGCGGCATCTGTCGGCCGATCCCGATTACGTCGCCTATAGCGCGTGGATGGCGCGCCACGGACCGGTGCCGCGCGCCATCGCGTGGCTCAGAAGCTGAATTCGCCGTAAGCGCCGGCGACGTCGCCGTTCCAGGGGCCGTGATAGCGTTCGAGCAGCACTTCCGCGGGCACCTTGCCGGCGCGCACGATCTCTCTCAGCGGATCGAGGAAACCCGTCTCATTCTCTCCCGCCCCGTTAAGGCGGGCGCGCGCGGCAAGGCCGGCGTGGGCGATGTCGAGGACTTCGCCGGCGATGTCGCGCAGCTTGCCCCCGCCGGGCAGCGGCGCATCGAGCGCGAGCCGGGGCACTGCATCGCGCAGCGCCTGACGTTCGTCGAGCGTCCAGTCCTTGACCAGATCCCATGCCGCATCCAGCGCGCCCTGATCGTACAGCAGGCCGACCCACAACGCGGGCAGCGCGCAGATGCGGTTCCACGGCCCGCCATCGGCGCCGCGCATCTCCAGGAACGTCTTCAGCCGCACTTCGGGAAAGGCGGTGGAGAGGTGATCGGTCCAATCGTCGAGCGTCGGCAATTCGCCGGGCAGGACCGACAATTCGCCTTTCAGGAAATCGCGGAAGCTGAGCCCCGCGGCGTCGATATAGCGGCCTTCGCGGTAGACGAAGTACATCGGCACATCGAGCGCGTAATCGGCGTAGCGTTCGTAGCCGAAGCCGTCTTCGAACACGAACGGCAGCATGCCGGTGCGCTGCGGATCGGTATCGGACCAGATATGGCTGCGGAACGAGAGCATGCCGTTGGGCTTGCCTTCGGTGAATGGCGAATTGGCGAACAGCGCGGTGGCGAGGGGTTGCAGGGCGAGGCCGACGCGAAACTTCTTCGCCATGTCCGCTTCGGTCGCGTAATCCAGGTTCACCTGGATCGTGCAGGTGCGCAGCATCATGTCGAGCCCGAGGGTGCCGACGCGCGGCATGTGGCGGCGCATGATGTCGTAGCGGCCCTTTGGCATGACCGGCAGTTCGGCGCGGGTCTTGTCCGGCCACATGCCAAGGCCGAGGAAGCCGATGCCGAGCTTGTCGCCGGCGTCCTTCACCTGTTGCAGGTGGCGGCCGGTCTCCGCGCAGGTCTGGTGCAGGGTCTCCAAGGGCGCGCCGGACAGCTCGAACTGGCCGGCGGGCTCCAGGCTGACCGAGCCGTCGTCGCCGGTGAGCGCGATGACGTTGGTGCCGTGCGGGCCGTTCTCCTCGACCGGGCGCCAGCCGTGGGCGGTCAGCGCCATCAGCAGATCGCGGATGCCGCCGGGTTCGTCATACGAGGGCGCGGCGTGGTCGCGGGTGCGATAGACGAACTTCTCGTGCTCCGTGCCGATCCGCCAGCGGTCTTTCGGCTTTTCGCCGCGCGCGAAGCTGGCGATCAGCTGATCGCGCGACTCGATACGGGCGGGAGCGGGGCGGGCCGGGGCGGCGGGGGCAGGCGCGATATCGGTCGTCATCCGCGCGCCTTACGCGGGGATGAACGAGCGCGCCATAGGGCGGATGGGGGCACGCAAGCCAAACCAGTGCGGCGTGCGGCGCATGTCGAGGCCGCACAGGCGGTCCAGCCGGTGGCGATCGGCATAAGCGGCGATGCGGGCCAGGTAATCGGGGGCATCGGGGCGGGCGAAGCGCCAGTCGGGCGCCAGCCACGCAAGCAGCCCGACGCCGAGCAGCTGCGCCTGATCCAAGGCGAAATACGATCCGGCGCGATCATCCCCAGTCGCCGCGGGCGGCCATCCAGACCGCGATGGCGGCGGCGGCGGCGGTGTCGGCGCGCAGGATGCGGGGGCCCAGGGTTATGGCGACGGCGTCGGGGCAGGCGCGGATGGCGCCGCGTTCCTCGGCATCGAAGCCGCCTTCGGGGCCGATCAGGATCGCGGCGGGGCCGGCTTGGGCGCGCATCGCGGCAGCCGCCGGAGTGCCGCCGGTCTCGTCGGCGAAGAACAGCGCGCGGCCGGCGGGCCAATCGCGCAGCAACGCCGACAGTTTCACGGGCTCTGCGACCTGGGGCAGCGCGGTGCGATCGCATTGTTCGGCGGCCTCGATCATGTGCGCGCGGAGGCGATCGGTGTTGGGCTTGTCGACGATCGTCCGGCGCGTGACGACGGGCACGAAGCGCGCGACGCCGAGTTCGCACGCCTTTTCGGCCATCCAGTCGACCCGGCCTTTCTTGAGCGGCGCGGCACAGAGCCACAGGTCGGGGACGCTTTCGCGGTCGCGCAGGCGTTCGCGCACGTCGAGCGTCACGTCGCGCCTGCCGACCGCCCCCGCCACGGCCAGCCATTCGCCCGTCGCATCGTCGAACAGCTTGACCGGATCGCCGACCTTCAGGCGCATCACATTGCCCAGATAATGCGCGGGCGGCCCGTCGAGGCGCAGCGATCCCGCCGCAAGCGGCTGCGCCACGTACAGGCGCGGGGTGGATTGCGGCGGCCAGGCGGGGGTGGCGATCATCCGCGGCGCCTGCGCCACAGCGCGCGGACCAGCAGGAACGCGCCGCCCAGCACCGCCGCGGCGGCGATGGCGGCGATCGACACGACGCCGGCGACGCGCGCGATCGCCCAGAACAGCGCCTCCACGAAGCGCCCGATCGCTACCGACAGCCCGATCATGACGCGGAATCGCTCGACATGACGATGCCGATAGCCGCCGGGGCCTTGCACGCCAAACCCTGCGTTCGTACGCGTTGCAGGAATGACCGCGCAGATCGTCCCCGATAGCCAGGCCAAGGGGCTGCTCGGCCGGTTGCCGCCGCGCGTCCGCGGGCTGGCGATGCTGGCGCGGCTGGACCGGCCGATCGGCTGGTGGCTGCTGTTCTGGCCGGGCGCGTGGGGCGTGGCGCTGGCCGGGGGGGCGTTCAGCCAGTGGCGGCTGATCGCGTGGCTGCTGGTGGGCAGCATCGCCATGCGCGGCGCGGGTTGCGTCTACAACGACATCGTCGACCGCGATCTGGACGCGCAAGTCGCGCGCACCGCAGCGCGGCCGATCCCCAGCGGGCTGGTGTCGTTGCGCGTCGCGTGGATCTGGCTGGTGGCGCTGTGCCTGATCGGGCTGGTGGTGCTGGTGCAATTGACGCCGTTCGCGGCGGGCGTGGCGGTGGCGAGCCTGGCGCCGGTGGCGGCCTATCCGTTCATGAAGCGGATCACGTGGTGGCCGCAGGCATGGCTGGGCATCGTGTTCAGCTGGGCCGCGCTGGTCGGGTGGAGCGATGTGGCGGGCGGATTCGGCGCGGCGATGTGGCTGCTGTACGCCGGGTCGATCTGCTGGGTGATCGGCTACGACACGATCTACGCGCTTCAGGACCGCGAGGACGATGCGCTGATCGGCGTGCGATCGTCGGCGCTGCGCATGGGGCGGCATGTGCGCAGCGGGGTGGCGGCGTGCTATGCGCTGGCGCTGATATCGTGGGGCGCGGCGATCTGGACGGTGCGCGCCGACCCGCTGGCGCTGGTCGCGCTGATGCCGGTGGCGGGACATTTCGCGTGGCAGGTGGCGACGTTGCGCCCCGACGACGGGGGGCGGGCGCTGGCCCTGTTCCGCGCGAACCGGTTCGCGGGGTTGCTGGTGTTTCTGGCGTGTGTGGTGGTGGGGACGGGGTAGTTGGCTTGGGCAGCCTTCCGCCTTCCCGGCGGAGGCCGGGGGCAGCCTTCCCCCCGGCGAAGGCCGGGGCCCAGTGGGGCGGCAGGGTGGCGATGAGGCGCATCGTTTCACCACAGCGGCTTCCCCAGCTGGGCCCCGGCCTTCGTCGGGGAGGTGGCGACGTTGCGGCCGGACGACGGCGCGCGCCGGCATTGTTCCGGGCGAACCGGTTCGCGGGGTTGCTGG
>DASTLZ010000099.1:0-7417 GCA_035714425.1 Sphingomonas sp. | reverse complement strand
CACCCCCCAAGGGTGCGGCCGAGGAGGAGAAGCCGTCCAAGCCCGGCGAGAAGGGCAAGAGCGAGTCCGCGCTCAAGCAGTTCACCGTCGACCTCAACGAAAAGGCCCGCAACGGCAAGGTCGATCCGCTGATCGGCCGCGGCCCCGAGGTGGACCGCACGGTGCAGATCCTGTGCCGCCGTTCGAAGAACAACCCGCTGTACGTGGGCGATCCCGGCGTCGGCAAGACCGCGATCGCCGAAGGACTGGCGCGCAAGATCGTCGAGGGCGACGTGCCCGAAGTGCTGCTGCCCGCGGTCATCTATTCGCTCGACATGGGCGCGCTGCTGGCCGGCACGCGCTACCGCGGAGATTTCGAGGAGCGGCTGAAGGCGGTCGTCAACGAGCTGGAGAAACTGCCGCACGCGGTCTTGTTCATCGACGAGATCCACACCGTCATCGGCGCGGGCGCGACGAGCGGCGGGGCGATGGACGCGTCGAACCTGCTCAAGCCGGCGCTGTCGGGCGGCTCCATCCGCTGCATCGGATCGACCACCTACAAGGAATTCCGCAACCATTTCGAAAAGGACCGTGCCCTGCTGCGCCGGTTCCAGAAGATCGACGTCAACGAGCCGACGATCGAGGACACGATCAAGATCCTCGCCGGCCTGCGTTCGGCGTTCGAGGAACATCATTCGGTCAAATACACCCCCGACGCGATCAAGTCCGCGGTCGAACTGTCGGCGCGCTACATCAACGACCGCAAGCTGCCCGACAAGGCGATCGACGTGATCGACGAAGTCGGCGCGATGCAGATGCTGGTGCCGCTTGCCAAGCGCAAGAAGACCATCACGCCCAAGGAAATCGAACAGGTCATCGCGACGATGGCGCGAATTCCACCGAAAAGCGTGTCAACCGACGACAAATTGGCGCTCGCGACGCTCGAAACCGATCTGAAACGCGTCGTTTTCGGGCAGAACAGCGCGATCGAAAAGCTGGCGTCGGCGATCAAGCTCAGCCGCGCGGGCCTGCGCGATCCCGAAAAGCCGATCGGCAATTACCTGTTCACCGGCCCGACCGGCGTCGGCAAGACCGAAGTCGCCAAGCAATTGGCCGAAATCCTGGGCATCCCGCTCCAGCGTTTCGACATGTCGGAATATATGGAACGCCATTCGGTCAGCCGGCTGATCGGCGCGCCTCCCGGCTATGTCGGTTTCGACCAGGGCGGCTTGCTGACCGATGCGGTCGATCAACAGCCGCATTGCGTGCTGCTGCTCGACGAGATCGAGAAGGCGCATCCCGACCTGTTCAACATCCTGGTGCAGGTGATGGACAACGGGCGCCTGACCGATCAGCACGGCAAGACCGTCGATTTCCGCAACACAATCCTCATCATGACGACCAATGCCGGCGCGTCCGACATGGCGCGCGAGACGGTGGGCTTCGGCAATCTGACCCGCGAAGGCGAAGACGAACAGGCGGTGCAGCGCATGTTCACGCCCGAATTCCGCAACCGCCTCGATGCGATCGTCCCGTTCGGCTATCTGCCGACCGACGTGGTCGCGCGGGTCGTTGACAAGTTCATCCTCCAACTCGAATTGCAACTCGCGGATCGCGGCGTCCACATCCAGCTGGACGACGCATCGCGCAGCTGGCTGACCGAGAAGGGCTATGACAAATTGTACGGCGCCCGCCCGATGGGCCGTCTGATCCAGGAAAAGATCAAGCAGCCACTTGCCGAGGAATTGCTGTTCGGCAAGCTGGTCCACGGCGGCGAAGTGACGGTGAAGATGAAGGACGGCGCGCTGTCGTTCGAAATAACGTCCGCCGCGCCAAAAAAACCGCGCAAGAAGGGCGGGAAGACCGAGCCGGTAGGGGCCGAATAGCCCCGGCCGAGCCGGTGTTCGCAAGGGTCCGCCGGCGGTCGTGCAGCTGGAGGAACCGGGGCAGTTGCGTGGCGCGCGCGCGCTGCTTACTCATATGTCAATGAGTGACACTGCATCCCCGTGGCGCACCGCCTATCGCCATCCCAATGCCTGGGACACGACCTTCCCGCCGCTGTCGCTGGTCGAGATGTTCGAATCGGCCGCGACGCGGTTCGGCGACGCGCCGCTGATCGATTTCATGGGGCGGCAGTATAGCTATCGCGAGACGATGGACGGCGCCAACCGAGTTGCGTGCGGCCTCGCCGCGCTCGGCTTCGGGCCGGGCGACCGCATCGGCCTGTTCCTGCCCAACGCGCCACATTATCTTGCCGCTTATTATGGCGCGCTGAAGCTGGGTGCGATCGTCGTCAATTTCTCGCCGCTGTATTCGCCGGCTGAACTGGCGCACCAAGTCGGTGATTCCGGCACGCGCATACTTTTCACGGTTTCGGCCAAAGGGCTTCTGCCGACGGCGCTGAAGGTGCTGAACCAAAGCAGTCTGGAACGACTGGTCGTCGGATCGATCGCGGGTGCGCTGCCGCCCGCCAAATCGCTGTTTTATCGCCTGTTCAAGCGCGCCGACATCGCCGCCGCCCCTGCCGATCCGCGCATCATCGCATTCTCCGCCTTGATCGCGAACGACGGCGCTTGTCCTTCGCCGACGCTCGACCCCGAAACCTCCGTCGCGTTGATCCAATATACCGGGGGCACCACCGGCGTGCCCAAGGGCGCGATGCTGACTCACCAGAACATGACCGCCAACGCGCGTCAGGTTCATGCCGCCGACCCCGAGCCCGAGCAGCCGGACCGCATCATGGGCGTGTTGCCGCTGTTCCACGTCTTCGCCAACACCTGCGTCCTCAATCGCACGGTGCATCGCGGCGGATCGATCGTGATGCTGCCCCGCTTCGACGCCGGCCAGACGCTGGCCGCGATCACCCGGACGAAGGCGACCGCGCTGCCGGGCGTGCCGACCATGTACCGCGCGCTGCTCGATCACCCCAAGGTGGCCGAGACCGATTTCAGCTCGTTGCGCGTGTGCATTTCCGGCGGCGCCCCGCTGCCCGCGGAGTTGAAGGACCAGTTCGAGGCCGCGACCAACGCCACGCTGATCGAGGGTTACGGCCTGTCGGAAAGTTCGGGCGTGCTGACCGTAAATCCCTATGCCGCCGAAGGTAAGCCAGGGACGATCGGCCAGCCTCTTGCCGGCACCGACCTGCGCCTGGTCGACAAGGAAGATCCGTCGCAGCCGGCGGCGCCGGGCCAGCCGGGCGAACTGATCGCCGCCGGACCGCAGATCATGATCGGCTATTGGGAGCGCCCCGATGCCGATGCCGATACCTTCGTCGACGATATCGATGGCCGCCGCTGGCTGCGCACCGGCGACGTGGCGACGGTCGACGCGGACGGCTTCGTCCAGATCGTCGATCGGCTGAAGGACATGATCGCGGTCAGCGGGTTCAAGGTGTTCCCCAGCCAGATCGAGGCCATATTGTATCACCACCCGGCGGTGCGCGAGGCGCTGGTCGTCGGCCTGCCCGATGCCTATCGCGGCGAAGCGCCACATGCCTATGTGACGTTGCAGGAGGACGCGCAGGAGGATGAAAGCATCACCGGCCAGGCGCTGGCGGCGTGGCTCAATCCGCAACTCGGCCGCCACGAGCGGGTCGCCGCCGTCGTCGTGCGCGCGGACCTGCCCAAGACGATGATCGGCAAGCTGAGCCGCAAGGATCTGGTCGCGCAGGTCCTCGCCGAGCAGGCGCCGGCGGCTTGATCCCCTCCCTGCTTGACCCCTGCGGGATCGCAAGGCCATAGCGACGCGATGACCATGCCGCCGATCGAAGACCTGACGTTCGAAGACGCCCTGAAGGAATTGGAGCGCATCGTCTCGCGGCTGGAAAGCGGCGACGCGACACTCGACGAATCGATCGCGCTGTACGAACGCGGCGATCGCCTGCGTGCGCGTTGCGCAGAGCGGCTGGATGCGGCGCAGGCCCGGATCGAGGCGATCCGGCTGGATTCCGAAGGGCGCCCGGTCGGCACCCGCCCCTTCGCGGCCGGATGATGCTGCACGGCGCGCTTGCCGACGTGGCGCGCGGCGTGGACGCGCGCTTTGATCGGCTGCTGGCGCTGCCCGGCGACCCACGCGACGATCTGTACCGCGCGATGCGCCATGCCGCGATCGGCGGCGGCAAGCGGCTGCGCCCGTTGCTGGTGTTCGCCACCGCGCAATTGTTCGCGGTCGATCCCGCCGTCGCGCTCGACGTCGGCTGCGCGATCGAGGCGATCCACGTGTATTCGCTGATCCACGACGATCTGCCGGCGATGGACGACGACGACATGCGCCGCGGCAAACCAACCGTCCACAAGGCGTTCGACGAAGCGACGGCGATCCTGGCAGGCGATTGCCTGCACGCGCTGGCGTTCGAGATGCTGGCCGATCCCGCGTTCCACCCGGACCCCTTCGTGCGCAGCGAATTGATCGCCGATCTGGCGCGCGCGTCGGGTCCGTCGGGCATGGCGGGCGGCCAGATGATGGACCTGGAGGCGGAGAAGGCGACGTTCGACATCGCCACGGTCACGCGTTTGCAGCAGATGAAGACGGGCGCGTTGATCGGTGCGGCGGTCGAGGCGGGTGCGATCCTGGGGCGCTTGCCGCCGGCGGGGCGCACGAGCTTACGCGGCTATGCCCATGACATCGGCCTGGCGTTCCAGATCGCCGACGACCTGCTCGACGCGGAAGGCGACGAGGCGCTGGTCGGCAAGGCACTGCGCAAGGATGGCGCGGCCGGCAAGGCGACGTTCCTGTCGCTGCTCGGGACCGGTCGGGCGCGGGCGCAATGCCACATGCTGGTCGATCAGGCAGTCGCTCACTTGCATGCCTATGGCACCGAAGCCGATTTGCTGCGCAGCATCGCGCACTATGTCGTGGAGCGAGATCGATGAACGATGGCGTGCGCATCGGTGTGTATCCCGGCACCTTCGATCCGGTGACGCTGGGGCACATGGATATCATCCGGCGCGGTGCCAAGCTGGTCGATCGGCTGGTGATCGGCGTGACCACCAATCCGTCCAAATCCCCGATGTTCAGCGTCGAGGAACGGATGGCCACGGTGCGGCGCGAAGTGGCCGACGTGGGCGGCGACATCCACGTCGTCAGCTTCGATTCGCTGCTGATGGATTTCGCCGAAGCGCAAGGCGCGCGGGTGATCGTGCGCGGCCTGCGTGCCGTCGCGGATTTCGAATACGAATATCAGATGGCGGGGATGAACCAGCAGCTGAACCGCCACGTCGAAACCGTGTTCCTGATGGCCGATGTCGCGCTGCAACCAATCGCCAGCCGCCTGGTCAAGGAAATCGCCATGTACGGCGGCGATATCGCCAAGTTCGTGCCGCCGGCGGTGCGTGACGAGGTTACGGCCCGCGTCGGCGCGATCGGCCGCAAGGGCAGTTGAGCGCCCCACGTTCGGATTGGCGCCCCATGTTCGGATTGGCGCCCCATGTTCAGATTGGCGCAACGCGTGATCTGGTCTAGATACGCGCCGCCCCTTAGTTTTGCGGATTGGTGTAGATGATGCGTCGTATTGCGTCGGTGTTCGCGGTGATGGCCGCCATATTCGTCGGCCCCGGATTTTCCGGGCCTGCACTGGCGCAGATCGTCGACACGCCGGTGGCGGGCCGGGCCGCCCCGGCTTCGCCGACCGATCCTCAGAATTTGTTGCTGCTCGATCTGTCGACCGGCGGGCGGGTGACGATCTGGCTGCGTCCCGATGTCGCACCCAAGATGGTCGAGCGGATCAAGACGCTGGCCCGGCAGCATTTTTATGACGGCCTGCTGTTCCATCGCGTCATCGACGGCTTCATGGCGCAGGGCGGCGATCCCAAGGGCGATGGCACAGGCGGTTCGACGCTGCCCGACCTGCCGGCCGAATTCAATTACCTGCCCCACGTCCGCGGCGCGGTGTCGGCAGCGCGCGCGGAAGCGGAGAACAGCGCGAACAGCCAGTTCTTCATCGTCTTCCAGCCCAAGTTGAACCTCGACAAGAAATATACCGTCTTCGGCCGGGTGATATCGGGAATGCAATATGTCGACGCGATCGAGCGCGGCGAGCCGCCGGCGAACCCCAGCCGCATCGTCCGCGCCTACGTCGCCGCGGACAACCCGCCGGCCTATTCCCCCGCCGCTTCCACGCCACCCGCAGCGCTGGCATTGCCGACCCTGACGCCGAGCACGCCCCGCCGCCCCGTCGCCGCGCCGAAGCTGGCGCCGGGCAGTACGCCCAGCGCAGCGCCGGCCAGGGCGCCGGTACGAAAGTCCGCGACGAAGAAGTGAAGGTCGACCTCTTCGATTTTGAATTGCCGACGCAGCGGATCGCGCTGCGGCCGGCGTCGCCGCGCGACGCTGCGCGGATGCTGGTGGTGAACGGCGCCGCGCCGCAAGGGGGGTTGAGCGATCGGGGGGTGATCGATCTGCCGGCGGCGCTTCGGCCCGGCGATTGCCTGGTCTTCAACGACACGCGCGTGATCCCGGCGCAGCTTGACGGGCGCAAGGGCGATGCGCGCATCGGCGCGACGCTCCACAAACGCGAAGGGCCGCGGCGGTGGCGGGCGTTCGTGCGTAACGCACGGCGGCTGCGCATCGGCGACACTATCGATTTCGGTCACGATGTCGCGGCGAACGTGGCGGAGCGCGGCGAGGACGGCAGTGTCGTCCTCGATTTCCTGGGCGATGCGCCGGTCGAGCTATTGCTGGAACGCGCCGGGCGGATGCCGCTGCCGCCGTATATCGCGGGCAAGCGCACGCCGGACGCGCGCGACGCCGACGATTACCAGACGATGTTCGCCGCCGAACCCGGCGCCGTCGCCGCGCCCACCGCGGCGCTGCACTTCACGCCCGCGCTAATGGCGGCGCTGGCGGCGGCGGATATCGGGAACGAGACGCTGACGCTGCACGTCGGCGCCGGCACCTTCCTGCCGGTGAAGGTCGACGACACCGACGCACACCGCATGCACGCCGAATGGGGTCGCATCGACCAGGCCACCGCGGACCGCCTGAATGCGGTGCGCGCGCGCGGCGGGCGGGTCATCGCGGTGGGCACCACGTCGCTCCGCCTGATCGAAAGCGCGTGCGGACCGGATGGGATGATCCGCGCGTTCGACGGCGACACCGCGATCTTCATCACGCCGGGCTATCGTTTTGCCGGTATCGACGGCCTGCTGACCAATTTCCACCTGCCGCGATCGACCCTGTTCATGCTGGTGTCGGCGCTGATGGGGCGGGAGCGGATGCAGGCTGCCTATGCCCATGCGATCGCGGAGGAATACCGTTTCTATTCCTACGGCGACGCCTCCCTCCTGCTCCCTTAATCGGGGGCGCGGGCGACACCGACCATCGCCGGGCGCAGCAGGCGATCCCTTATCATGTAGCCGGCCTGCATTTCCTGCACGATCGTGCCTGCCGGCTGATCGCTGGGGATTTCCAGCATCGCCTGATGCTTGTTGGGATCGAGCAT
>DASTLZ010000098.1:0-8946 GCA_035714425.1 Sphingomonas sp. | reverse complement strand
ACCATGCCGCTGCGCGTCGCGGTCCCCCTCCCCGTCCCGGGGAGGAATTGGCAGTGATCCTCGGCCTGGGCTCCGACCTGTGCAACATCGATCGCATCCAGGCGTCGCTCGACCGGTTCGGCGTGCGGTTCGAAGCGCGGGTGTTCACCGCGGTCGAGCGCGCGAAGGCGCAAGCGCGCCCGTTGACGAAGGCCGGCACGCTGGCCAAGCGCTTCGCCGCGAAGGAAGCGTTTGCCAAGGCGGTCGGCACCGGTTTTCGCGCCGGCGTGTTCATGTGCGACATCGGCGTGGTCAACGCGGCCTCGGGTGCGCCCACGCTGGCGCTGACCGGCGGGGCGAAAGCCAGGCTTGACGCATTGACGCCGCATGGCCACGTCGCGCGCGTACACCTCACCATGACCGACGATCACCCCTGGGCACAGGCCCTGGTGGTGATCGAGGCGATCCCGGACCCCGATCTATGAAGGACGCTGCGCTGGACGGCGACGATGCCACGAACCCGCCGCCGGCGTCGGCGCGCAAGCCCACCGACTGGTGGGGCGAGGCGAAGGGCATATTCTGGCTGATCGTGATCGTGCTGGGCTTCCACAGTTTCGTCGCCAAGCCGTTCTATATCCCCAGCGAATCGATGCTGCCGGGGTTGCGCATCGGTGATCGGCTGGTCGTGTCGAAATTCGCCTATGGCTGGTCATTCGTGTCGCCGACGATCCCCGATCCGGTCGCGATCTTCGACAGCCTGATCCTGCGCAAGCCGCAGGACAGCTGGATCGTCGGGTTGCCGCATTGGAAGGGGCGGCTGTTCGGGTCGCTGCCCGAACGCGGCGACGTCGTCATCGTCACCCCGCCCGGCACGCGCAACGATTACATCAAGCGCGTCATCGGCCTGCCGGGGGATCGGCTGGCGGTGCGCGGCGGCACGGTGTTCCTGAACGGCGTCGCCGTGCGGCGCGGTCCGGTCCATTACACCGCGATTCCGGTGGACACGAACAGCCCGTGCAGCCCGGCGGACTATCCCGATGCGCAGCAGACCGCCGCCGACGGCCAGCGCATCTGCCGCCTGCCGCTCGTCACCGAAACGCTGCCCAACGGCCGGCGCTACGAAACCGTCGATCTGGATCCGCATAGCCAGGGCGACGATTATGCGGAGATCGTGATCCCCGCGAACCACATCTTCCTGATGGGCGACAATCGCGATCGGTCGGCGGACAGCCGCTTTCCGCTCGCCGAAATGGGGCTGGGTGGCCCGGTACCGTATGAAAATCTGGGCGGGCGCGCCGAATTCCTGACCTTCAGTCTGGACGGCGACGCGTCGTGGAATCCGCTGACGTGGCCGGGCTCCCTGCGCGGCGGCCGGGCCGGCCTGTCCCTCCATCCCGATCGGATCGCCGTCGATGGCCGATAATTCCCCGCACGCCACGCCCAAGGGCGACACGCTGCACGACGCCGCCCCCAACGAATTGCGCGATCCGTTCGTGCGCCGCGAATTGCTGCGGGCGGCGATCTGGCTGGGGCTTGCGTCGGCGATCGCGCTGGTCGTGCTGCTGGTCCAGCCGTTGCTCATCATCGTCGCCGGCGTGGTGTTCGCCGCTTTGCTCGACGGCGGCGTGCGCCTGCTCGGGCGGGTGATGCCGATCGGGCGCGGCTGGCGGCTGCTGATCGTCGTGGTGCTGACCGCGCTGTTCCTGATCGGCACCTTCTACCTCACGGGCGTGCAGGTCACCCAACAGGTGACGCAGCTGCGCGCCACGCTGGAGGGGCAGGCCGTGCGCCTGACGCGCTGGCTGGGCGAACAGGGGATGATGCCCGGCGCGTCGGACATCGGCGGCATCGCGCGGCAGGCGATGAGTTCGGTCGGACGCATCACGTCCTGGGTCGGCACCGCGGCGGGTGCGCTGACCACGATGTTCATGATCCTGGTCATCGGCCTGTTCCTGGCGATGGACCCCGGCCTGTATGCGCGCGGGTTGCAATGGTTCGCCCCGCGCGCCAATCGCGACGAATTCGCCCTGACGATGGAGCGGATGGGCAAGACGCTGCGCCGTCTGCTGTTCGGTCGGCTGCTGGGCATGCTGGCGGAGGGTATCCTGACGTGGTTCGCGCTGATGCTGGGCGGCGTGCCGATGGCGATGATCCTGGGCGTGCTGACGGGATTGCTCGCCTTCATCCCCAATATCGGCGCGTTCATCAGCGGTGCGCTGATGGTGGCGGTGGGCTTTTCCGCGGGGACGGAAACCGGCTATTGGGCGATCGGCACCTACCTGGTGGTGCAGACTTTCGACGGATACGTGCTGCTGCCCCTCGTCGCCAAGAAGACGGTGGACATGCCGCCGGCGCTGACCCTGGGCACGCAGATCCTGGCCAGCGCGCTGTTCGGCATCCTCGGCCTGGCCCTCGCCGACCCGATGACCGCGATGGCCAAGGCCGCCCTGGAACGCGCGTCGGAGCGCGAAGAAGAACGCGACGTGGAGACCGTATAGCGTTCGTCCGCAAACTCGCGAAAAGGCGAGTTTAGGAACGCGGTGCGATCAACGAGCAACCAGTTTGTCGAACACCGCCAGGTAGCGCGCGGCGGAATCCGCGCCAGGTTGCACCACCGGTGCCGGCCTGACGGCACCCGGCGCCAGCCACCGGTTGAGCGCGGCGACCAGCGCGTCGGGATCGTCGCGCGGCACGACATCGCCCAGCTCCGGTCCGGCGACGATCTCGCGCACCGCCGGGCTCGAATCGGTCGCCACCACCGGCGTGCCCACCGACAGCGCCTCGCGCAGAACGCCGGGGACGCCTTCGAAATCGGACGACAGCGCCAGCACGTCGGCGCGCGCCATCGCCGCCAGCGGATCGGCGACATGGCCCGGCAGGACCAGCCGATCCGCGATTCCCAGCGCGTGCGCCTGCGCCACCAGCGCATCGCGCAGCGCCCCTTCGCCCAGGATCACGAGCGTGGCGTCGACCCGCGGCATCACCGCGACCAGCCGGTCCCACCGTTTCTGCGCCACCAGCCGCCCGACGCCCAGCACCAGCGGCCCCGGCGGCAATGCCGGTGTCGCACCGCCCAAGGGCAGCGCAGGCGGATTGGCGATGACGCTGGTCCGCCCGTGCATCGCCATCGCCGCTTGCGCCTGCGCCGCCGTCGCCGCCGTCATCGCGACCAGATGATCGAGGAAGCTGCCGTGGGCGCGCAGCCATGCGCGATGCCCGGCATCGACGACCCGCCCGTGATCGCCGCGCGCCACCGCGTTCGACAGCTTCGCCACGATCGGCGGGCAATCCCGCCCCAGCCGCGCGCGCGTCCACGCCGCGACGCCGGTATAATGGTTGCCGGGGCAGAAGATCACGTCCGGCCCCGCCGCACGCACCAGCCGTGGCAGCGCCAGCATGTCGCGGTAGCGCGGCCCGGCGAAGCGCACGACCTCGACACCTCCCGGCAGTTCCGCCGCCAGCGGCCCGCCGGTATCGCCGATCGCCAGCGTCACCCGAGCGCCCGCCGCGATCCAGCTGCCCGCCAACCGCAACAGCGCGCGCTCCACGCCGCCGCCGTTCAGCGTCTGCGCATAGGACAGGATGTGGCGCGCGCTCAGGCCAATGTCGCCCATGCCGCTTTCAGGTCGCCGACGAAGCGCGCATATTCCTCGTCCGCCTGTGCCTTGTCGGGCAGGCGCAGCAGATAGCTGGGGTGGACGGTGATCCACGCCGTTCCGCCCGGTGCGCCGCTGTCGCCCGGCAGCGCCATCGCCCGCCCGCGCTCGCGCCCGATGGTGACGACGCGGCCGAACAGCGATCGCGCTGCGGTCGCGCCCAGCGCGACGGTCACTTGCGGGCGGATCAGCATCTGTTCCTGTTCGATCCACCAGCGGCACGCCTCGATCTCGCCCGCGCCCGGTTTCGCATGGATGCGCCGCTTGCCGCGTTGCTCGAACTTGAAATGCTTCACCGCATTGGTGACATAGGTGCGCGCCCGGTCGACCCCTGCCTCGGCCAGGGCACGGTCGAACAATCGCCCGGCCGGGCCGACGAACGGGCGACCCGCCAGATCCTCCTGATCGCCGGGCTGCTCGCCGACGAACATCATCGCGGCATCGACCGGCCCTTCGCCGAACACCGTCTGCGTCGCCGGTTTGTACAGCGGGCAGCGAGTGCAGCCCTTGGCTTCGTCGCGCAGCGCCGCCCAGGCCGCGTCGCTGTTGCCACCCACCGCTTCGCGCGCCCTGGCGATCATTCCGGCCTCCCGCGCCTGTGCGCCCGCGATCAACTGCGGCACCAACGCGGTTTCGGGCATGTTTTTCCAGTATTTGCGCGGCATTTCCTTCAACATCGCGCCGATCTTGATCCGCGCGGGGTTGAAGATGCTGGCGTAATAGGTCTTCCAGACTTCCTCCACCGGGTCGCCATCGGGTGCGTCGCCCTTCGCTGCGCCCGGGCCTTCGCTCAGGGTCTTGCCGTCCCAATGCAGCGACACGTCCGGCGTCAGGATCGACCAGCGCATGCTGGCGAAGCGATTGACGAAGAACGCCGCGTTGCTGCGCACGATATGGTGATCGGGTTCGAACCACGCGACGTAGCGCGTGCCGTCGCCGTCCGCGCTTTCGCGAAAGCGCACGAAGGCCCGCATCTTGTGGATGTCGCGGCGCACGTCCTTGGCGATGCGATCCAGCCTGCGGACCAGCGGATCGGCGCGATCGTCGAGCAGTCGCGGTTCGGCGCGCAGGCGGTGGAGCAGCGTATACAGCAGCGCGAACCGCTCCGGCTCGCGCGACGGCACGACACTGCGCGCCAGGTCGAGGAACGGGCGCGGCACGGTGAAGCCCGCGGACGGGGGCGGGGCCGCCCGCGCGTCCGCTTCGCCGGCGAACAGATCGGTGGGCGCATCGCCGACTTGCCACACGACGTCCTCGGGCGGGGTGGCATCGGCGATCAGGCCGCGCGCGGCATCGCGCCACGCGTCGAAATCGTCGGGGGCGGGGAGGGTTACGACGCGCAAAGCTAGTCCTCGCTCATTCCACTACCCTTCCACCACCCCGGCGAAGGCCGGGGCCCGGTTGGGAGACGATCCTGACGACGCGCAGCGCAAGTTCAAGACCGCTCCGCAACTGGGCCCCGGCCTTCGCCGGGGTGGTGCGATTTCGTTGGTGATCGCCGGAACGCGGCATCGTGGCCCTTTCGCAGCACGCGCATCAGGCCGCGAACAATTCCATCTGCTTTGGCTTGGGCGCGACCACCGGGCGCAGGTCGGCGCGGTCGGCCAGCACCACCGGGCGCCAATCCTCTGCGACGATGAACGGGCGGACCTTGGCCACCGACACGGTCAGCCGCGCGACATCGTCCAGCCGCAGCTTGCGCCAGCGCCGGCTCGTCAGGATCGCGTTGACCGCCTTCACGCCCAGGCCGGGCACGCGCAACAGCATCTCGCGCGGTGCGCGGTTGACGTCGACGGGAAAGCTGCCGCGGAATTTCAGCGCCCAGGCCAGCTTTGGATCGATATCGAGCGGCAGCATCCCTGTCGCATCGTCCGCCGCGGCCACCACGTCGGCCGGCGAATAATCGTAGAATCGCATCAGCCAGTCCGACTGGTACAGCCGGTGCTCGCGCATCAGCGGCGGGCGTTGCAGGGGCAGCACCGCACTGGCGTCCGGGATCGGGCTGAACGCCGAATAATACACGCGGCGCAAGCCGAACCGATCGTACAAAGTCGATGCCTTGCGCACGATATCGCCGTCGGTCGCGGCATCGGCGCCGACGATCATCTGCGTCGATTGCCCGGCAGGCGCGAAGCGGGGCGCGGATTTGTACCGCGCCTTGGCATCCTTGCCGTCGAGGATCGCGGCCTTCGTCTGCGCCATCGCGGTTTCGATCCGCACGCCGTCCTTTTCCGGCGCCAGCCGCTTCAGCCCGCCCGCGGTGGGCAGTTCGACGTTGATCGACACACGGTCCGCATACAGCCCGGCCCGATGGACCAGTTCCGCATCGGCATCGGGAATGGTCTTAAGGTGGATGTAGCCGCGGAAATGATGATCCTCGCGCTGGCTGCGCGCCACTTCGACCATCTGCTCCATCGTGTAATTGGACGACGCGATGATCCCGGACGACAGGAACAGTCCCTCGATATAATTGCGCCGATAGAAGGACAGCGCCAGCTGCACGACTTCCTCGGCGGAAAAGCGCGCGCGGCGGACGTTGGAGCTTTTGCGGTTGATGCAATAATGGCAGTCGAAAATGCACGAATTGGTCAGCAGGATCTTCAACAGGCTGATGCAGCGCCCGTCCGGGGCATAGGCATGGCAGATGCCCATCCCCTCCGTCGAACCGATCCCCTTGCCATCCTTCGAATTGCGCTTCTGCGTCCCCGAAGACGCGCAGGACGCATCGTATTTCGCAGCATCGGCAAGGATTTCCAGCTTCTGTCGGGTATCGAGCTGGGCCATCCGTTCCATATACGTTCGCAGCTGGCGCGAAGCAATGGCGTGTGGGGGAACCCCGCGCAGGGGCTTACGCCCCCGCGGCTTTCAGCGCCTGTTCCATCTGCGCCCAGGTTACCACGTTATCCAGCTTCTTGCCGTTCAGCATGAACGTCGGCGTGCTGGTGATGCCGGCCGCGCTGGCCTCCTGCGTCGCCTTGGTCAGCGCGTCGATCTGCGCCATGTCGCCCAGGCAGGCCCGCGCCTTCGCTTCGGGCAGGCCGCGCTGCTTCATGAAATCGACGACGCCCATCTGATCGGCGAGTGCCGCCACCACCTGCACCGGGCTCATCGCCTGCATCTGCTGCTGCTGCGCGGGGGTCATGGCCTGCAATTTGTCGTTGAACTGCTGCTGGTTCTGGAACGTCTGTTCCAGGACCGGGAAATAGGCACTCGGGTCGACACAGCGGCCGAGCAGCGCGGGCGGCAGATCGGCGACGCCGTGGACCAGGAAGTCGTGGAATTCGTAACTCACCTTGCCGCTGGCGACATAGGTGTTCTCCAGCGGCTGCATCGCTTCGCGGCCAAACGCGCCGCAGGTGGGGCACAGGCGCGATCCATATTCGACCAGCTTGATGGGCGCATCGGGGTTGCCCAGGATATAGGCGCCTTCCGCCGTTTTCACGACCGTCTCGGTCCAGCTCTTGCCCGCCGGCGCCGCGGCCGCCGCGACCGGGGCCGCGCTGGCGTTGTTGGCGCCATCGCCCTTCGAACAACCCGCAAGGGCAAGGGCGGCGAGGAACAGGATACGCTTCATGCGGTGGGTCTCCAGGAAAATCACTTGGCGCCGGCGGCGCGCAGGGCGGGTTCCAGCCCGGCCCAGGACGCGGTGCGCGGCACCATCTTGCCGTTGATGTAGAAGGTCGGGGTCCCCGGTATCTCGGCGGGCGCGGCGGCGGTCATCGCGGTGACGCGCGCGATCGCCGCGTCGTCCTTCAGGCAGGCTGCGATCGCCGCCTCGCTCAACCCGCGGGCACGTACGATCGCGCTCAGCCCGGAATCGTCCGCGGCATCCTTCAGGGTCGCGCTGGGGCCGAAGGTGCGGTCGTGCTGGATCGCCTGGTTCAGCCACTTCGATTGCGCGGCAAAGATCGCGCGGGTGGCGGCGAACATCCCGCGCGGCCCCGTACAGCGCGCCAGCATCACCGCCGCCAGATCGAGCCGATCGCGCACGTAATGGCGAAATTCCAGGCTGGTCGATCCCGATCGGATCATCTGCCCTTCCAGCACGCCCGCCGATTCGGCCGAGAATGCGGCGCAATGCGAGCAGGTGAAGCTGGCGTATTCGACCAGCTTCACCGGCGCGCGCGGATTGCCCAGCACATAGGCACCAGTGGGCGCCATCGAGACCGTCTTCGTCCAGTCGCGCACCGGCGCGGCGGCCGAAAGGGTCAGAAGACCGAGGAACGCGAGCAGGATACGCATGGACATCACCCTATCCGGGGCAGGCCGCTGGACGCCGCCACACCGGCGGCGAGCGATTCGAGGACGGCTTTCAATTCGGGGTCGGCGATCGTCTTCAGGCTCTGGCCCAGCTCGATCGGCACCACCGTGGACGCGGCGCGCGCGCGTTTGGGCGCGGGCTTGGCGACTTCGCCCTGGCGGATGACGACGCGTTCGATCGCGTGATAGCCAAAGAACCGGTTCACCCGCTCGACGATCTCTGGCGTGATATGCTGCATCATCGGCGCGAACGCGCCGCGCACCACCAGTGTCAGCACGCCGTCCTGCTTATTGCCGACCGGGAAGCGGATCGATTCGGGGTGGCTGGCGGCGGCATAGCGTTCGCCGACGATCTCGGCCCAGCGGCTGACGATCGCGCTCTGCACGAAGCCGAAGCGCCGGAACGCCGCGCCGCCGATCGCCGGCAGCAGCTCGGCGACCTGGCGCGATCGGTTGGCGCGGGGCGCATCTGGGGTCGGGGCGCCGGCGCGCTTGCTCATGCGCGATCCCATGCCATAGCGACCCGGTGGACGCCAAGCGCTCTTGTGTCGCAACCCAACTTCTCGCCTGGTACGATGTCCACCGGCGCGACCTGCCGTGGCGCGCCCGCGCGGGCGAAGTCGCCGATCCGTACCGCGTGTGGCTGTCCGAAGTGATGCTTCAGCAGACGACGGTGGCGGCGGTGCGGTCGCGGTTCGCCAGCTGGGTCGCGCGCTGGCCGACGTTCGCGGCGCTGGCGGCGGCGGACGAGGCGGACGTGATGGCCGCCTGGGCGGGGCTGGGCTATTATGCCCGCGCGCGCAATCTGGTCGCGGCGGCCAAGACTGTGGTCGCGCTCCACGACGGCGAATTCCCGCGCACCGAAGCCGCCTTGCGCACGCTGCCGGGCTTGGGCGCCTATACCGCCGCCGCGGTCGCCGCCATCGCGTTCGGGGAGCGGGCGGTGGTGGTCGACGCCAATGTCGAGCGCGTCGTCGCCCGGCTGTTCGCAATCGCCACGCCACTGCCCGCCGCCCGCGTGGCCATTCGCGCCGCCGCCGACACGATCACG
>DASTLZ010000097.1:0-17082 GCA_035714425.1 Sphingomonas sp. | reverse complement strand
GCTGCTGTTGTCCGCCCGATAGAGCAGTGCCACTGTCGGTGAGCCGGTCCTTCACCTCGTCCCACAGCCCGGCGCGCTTCAGCGATTTCTCGACGATGCGGTCCAGGTCGGGCTTGCCGTTGGCCAGGCCGTGGATGCGGGGGCCATAAGCGACGTTCTCGTAGATCGATTTGGGGAAGGGATTGGGTTTCTGGAACACCATGCCGACGCGCGCGCGCAACTGCACCACGTCCATGTCGGGGGCATAGATGTCATGCCCGTCGAGCGTGATCTGCCCGGTCACCCGCGCGCTGGGCACGGTGTCGTTCATCCGGTTCAGGGTGCGCAGGAACGTCGATTTGCCGCAGCCGGACGGGCCGATGAACGCCGTCACCTCGTCCATGCCGACCTGGATCGACACGTCGTCGATCGCGCGTTTCGCCCCGTAATGCACGGTGACGTGATCGGCCGTCATCTTGGCGGCGGATGAGGGAGAAGTGGAGGACATCACCAGCGAGTCTCGAATCGGTTGCGGAGGTAGATCGCGATGCCGTTCATCGCGAGCAGGAAGGCGAGCAGGACGATGATCGCCGCCGACGTCTTTTCGACAAACCCGCGGCTGACTTCGTCGGACCACAAGAAGATCTGCACCGGCAGCACGGTGGCGGGATCGGCTAGCCCCGACGGCGGCGCGGCGATGAAGGCGCGCATGCCGATCATCAGCAGCGGCGCCGTTTCCCCCAGCGCGCGCGCCATGCCGATGATCGTGCCGGTCAGGATGCCGGGCAGGGCGAGCGGCAGGACGTGGTGGAACACCACCTGCACCGGCGACGCGCCGATCCCGAGCGCGGCGTCGCGGATCGACGGCGGCACCGCCTTGATCGCGTTGCGCCCGGCGATGACGATGACCGGCATCGTCATCAACGCCAGCGTCAGGCCGCCGACGATCGGCGCCGAACGCGGCATCCCGAACGTGCCCAGGAACACCGCCAGCCCGAGCAGGCCGAAGATGATCGACGGCACCGCCGCCAGATTGTTGATCGACACTTCGATCAGGTCGGTCCAGCGGTTCCGCGGCGCATATTCCTCAAGATACAAGGCCGACAGCACGCCGATCGGGAAGGCCAGCACCAGCGTGACGAGCATCGTCAGCAACGATCCCTTGAACGCCCCCCAGATGCCGACGCGGGTCGCGTCGGTGGCATCGGCCGATGACAGGAAAGTGACGCCGATCCCGCGCGACACCACCCCGCGCGCGCTCAGTCGCGCCACCGTCGCCTCCGCCTCCGGCGCGCCATCGCCCTTGTAGGCGACGTCGATCGCGGTCGAGGCGGGTAGCGTGAAGGTTTCCGCGCGGCGCAGCAGCGACGGATCGGCCTTGACCGCGTCGCGCACCACCAGCCACGCACCGTCGGAGAGCAGGCCCTGGCCATCCCGGCCATAGGCAAGCCCCGCCGCCGCTTCGACCGCGCCCTCAAGGCCGGCACCGGCCAGCGCCAGATCGGCGCCGCGCCCCTCGACCCGCGCGGGTTCGATCGGCAGCTTCGCCGCGGCCAGATCGATCGGCACCGCTACGCGCGTGTCGGTGAAACCGGCCGCTCCCTGCATCACCATCGTGAGGAGCAGATAGGCGAGGAACGCGGCGGACAGCACGACCGCGGCCAGCCCCATCAGCCGGAAGCGGCGTTCGGCGGCATAGCGGCGGCGGATGCGTGTCTGCATCGCGCGCGTCGTCCAGTCGGTCGGCACCCGCGCCGCCGGCTGGTGCGCGGCGCCGACCGTCGGCAATTGGGGGATGAGGCCGGCGGCTTCGGGAACGCTAGTCATAGGCTTCGCGATACCGTTTCACGACCGTCAACGCGACGATGTTGAGCAACAGCGTGATGATGAACAGCGTCAGCCCGAGCGCAAAGGCGGCAAGCGTCTTGGGGCTGTCGAATTCCGCTTCGCCGGTCAGCAGGTCGACGATCTGGCGCGTCACCGTCGTGGTGCTGGCGAACGGATTGGCGGTGAGCGTGGCGACGCCGGATGCGGCCATGACGACGATCATCGTCTCCCCGATCGCGCGACTGACGGCCAGCAGGACGCCGCCGACCACACCCGGCAGCGCAGCGGGAAGCAGGACGCGGCGGATCGTCTCCGAACTGGTCGCGCCCATCGCCAGGCTGCCGTCGCGCATCGCGGCGGGCACGGCTGCCAGCGAATCGTCGGCCATCGACGAGACGAACGGGATTATCATGACGCCCATCACCAGCCCGGCGGCCAACGCGCTTTCCGAACTGGCCCAGGTGACGCCGATCGACACTGCGAAATCGCGCACCGCGGGCGCCACCGTCAGCGCGGCGAAATAGCCGTAGACGACGGTCGGCACGCCCGCCAGGACTTCCAGGATCGGCTTCATCCAGCGGCGCGTGCGGGGCGCGGCGTATTGCGTCAGGTAGATGGCGCTCATCAGGCCGAACGGGATCGCGACGATCATGGCGATCACCGCGCCGATGAAAAACGTCCCCCAGAACAGCGGCACCGCGCCCAGCGACGCGCCGGGATCGCGCGGGTCGACGACCTGCGGGCTCCAATGCGTGCCGAACAGGAAATCGGTGACGGGCACCAATGCGAAGAACCGCCCGGCTTCGTACAGCAGCGACGCGACGATCCCGACCGTCGTCAGGATCGCGATCAGCGAGGCGGCGAGCAGCGCCAGCATCACCAGCCGTTCCACGCGGGTGCGCGCCGCAAAGCCGCCGCGCACCCGGCTATAGGCGAAGGCGCCGCCCGCGAACGCCAGCAGCAGCGCCGCCGCGGTCGCGATCCAGTCGTAGCGCGATTGCGCCGCGGCATAAGCGGGCGCCAGCGCGCGCGACAATTCGTGGAATGCGCCGTATCCGCGCCCGCTCGCCAGATTGCGTGCCTCCGACAGGATGGCGGCGCGATCGAAGCCGGGCGGCGGCAAGGTGGCGGCGGCGCGCGTCGCGATCACCGCATCGGTGACCAGCGCAGGCGACGTGAACGCCCAGATCGTCAGGAACAGGATCGGCGGCGCCACCGTCCACAACGCCACATACCAGCCGTAATGCGTCGGCAGCGAGCTGGACCGCACGCCGCCGGCCCGCAATTGCTGCGCCGCGCGGATGCGCGCGCTGGCCCAGCCGATCAGGCCCAGGCCGAGCACCAGGAACAGGAGTGCGGTGCCGCTCATTGCAAGGATCGCGGATCGAGGAGGGTTTCGCGCGCGATGATCGCGGCGGATCGCGCGCGGACGTCCGCGGGCGCCGCGATCAGCCCGCGCCGGACCAGCGGCCCTTCGGGTCCCCACGCCGCGGCGTACAGTTTCAGGAACGCGCGCAGGCCTGGAATGGCGTTCAGATGCGCTTTCTTGACGTACAGGTACAGCGGCCGCGATCCCGGATAACGATTGTCGGCGATCGTCGCATAGGTCGGCGCGACGCCGTCGACCGTCACGCCGTTCACGTCGCGGGCGTTTTCCTCCAGATAGCTGTAGCCGAAGATGCCGAGCGCGGACGGATTGGATTGCAGCTTCTGGACGATCAGATTGTCGTTCTCGCCCGCGTCGACATAGGCGCCGTCTTCGCGCACCCGCGTGCACAGCGCCTTGTGCGCGTCGGGATCGCGCTTCGCCAGCGGCTTGGCGGCCGGATCGGACGCGTCGCAGCCGCGCGTCAGGATCAGTTCGGCCAGCGCGTCGCGGGTGCCGCTGGTCGCCGGTGGGCCGTACACGACGATCTGGATCGGCGGCAGCGCGGGATTGACGTCGTGCCAGGTGCGCGCCGTATTGGGCTTGCCGCCCGGCGCGGCGGCGAGCGCGCGATAGATGTCCGCCGGGGTCAGCGCCATCTTCGGCCCGTTCTTGGCCTCCGCAAAGGCGATGCCGTCGATGCCGACCTGGATTTCCAGCAGGTCGCGCGCGCCGTTGGCGGCGCAATCGCGGTATTCGCTGGCCTTCATCCGGCGCGACGCATCCTCGATGTCGGGGTGTGCGGCGCCGATGCCGGCACAGAACAATTTCATCCCCGCGCCGGTGCCGGTCGATTCGATCACCGGCGCGCGCGCATCCTGCGACGCCGCGACGAACTGTTCGGCGACGATGGTGGTGAAGGGATAGACCGTGGACGATCCGACGGCGGTGATCTGCGCGCGCGCGCCGGCGCCGCCGCCGTTGGCCTGATCGCGGCAGCCGCCCACCGACACGGCCGTCAGGCTTGCGAGCGCGATAAGGAACAGCGGGCGGGATGGCATCTCAAGTCAAAGCCCCTGTGCCATCGGCGTTGCGATTTTGTGACACCGCACTTTGCGACGCCGGTAGGGAATGGGGCAGCGACTGGGCCAGCGACTGGGCCAGCGACTGGGGTAGCGACTGGGGTAGCGACTGGGCCAGCGACTGGGGCTGTGACACGGGCAGCGTGACCGTCACCGTCGTGCCTTCGCCCGATCGGCTGGCGATGTCGAGCCGCCCGCGATGCCGCTCGACGATATGCTTGACGATGGCCAGGCCCAGGCCGGTGCCGCCCAGTGCCCGGCTGCGCCCCGCATCGACGCGGTAGAAACGCTCGGTCAGCCGCGGGATATGTTCCGCCGGGATGCCGTCGCCGCGATCGGCGACCGACAGGCGCACCATCGCCGCCCCCTCGCGCGCGAGCGTCACCGTGACGGGGGTGCCGGCGCGGCCGTATTTCAGGCCGTTGCCGATCAGATTGTGGAGCAATTGCGACAGCTGCGCCATGTCACCCGCGACATCGGGCACATCCGGTGCGGGGGTGCATTGCAGATCGTCGCCGCGCGCGCCGCTGGCACCGCGTACTTCGGTGCAGATCGCCTCGACCAGCGCGGCCAGATCGATGGGCGTCGCGGGCGCGCGATATTTGTCGGCCTCGATCCGCGACAGCGAGATCAGATCCTCGACCAGCCGCTGCATCCGCCGGGCTTCGTCCCACATCACTTTCAGGAAGCGCTGGCGCACCGCGGGATCGTCTCCGGCGGCATCCGCCAGCGTCTCGACGAAGCCCAGGATCGAGGCAAGCGGCGTGCGCAGTTCGTGGCTGGCGTTGGCGACGAAATCGACGCGCATCCGCTCCGCGACATGGCGCTGCGTCGTGTCGACCAGATGGACGATGCGGGTGCCGTCGGACGTGGCGCCGGCGCGCATTTCCCAATGCTGGTCCAGCCCGCCGATGCCGACCAGCGCGATCGGGTGATCGGATGCGGCAGCCGCCCCGGTCAGCCGTTCCGCGGCGGCGGGGTGGCGGATGGCGACGCGCACATCCTCCCCCACGATATGCGCGCCCAGCAACGTGCGCGCGGCGGCATTGGCCAGTTCCACTGTCCCGCCGCGGACCAGCAGCACCGGCTCCGCGATGGCGTCGAGCAATTCGGGCAGGTCGTGGCGCTCCGCCACCGGCGTGTCGGGCACCGCGGTGATCGTTTCCTGGCCACCCTGGACCAGCAAGATCGCGGCGATGCCCCCGACGAGCGCGACCAGCCCGGCCTGCGGCGAATGGGCGATCAGCAGCACCGCGCCGGCAGCCAGCGCCACCACCACCATCCCGCCGATGCCGCGCAAGCCGAATCCCGAACCCATGTCCCCATCCCTAGCCGAAGCAGCGGGGTGCCGCATAGGGTGGGTGCTGTCCCAAGCCTCCCCCCCCGCCGGTCCCGCAACGGCACGCGGCGCATGCTTGCGACGGCTTAGCGAATATGAAAGGGCCGGCATGCGAGAGGGCGCAGATGCACGACGATTCCGACGATCAGTCTCCGGGCAAAGCCGCCGCCCCCGAAGCTGCTGGCGTGCCCAGCCGGCGCCGGGTGCTGGCGATCGGCGCGATCGGGGCGAGTGCGGTGGTGTCGATCCGCCCCGCGCTGGCGCAGACCGCGGGATCGGTGATGAGTTGCGAGATCGCGGTGCCCGATGCGGGCCATGCCGGCAGCTTCATCGCCGCCAACGGCACGCTGGTCCCCCCGGGCACCAAGGGGGCGTTCGCGCCGCCGGGGCGGCCGTTTCGCGGCGAAGAGGTGAAGCGCGCGCTCGCCGGGCAATCCCTGCCGGGCACGACGGGGGACGGCAACCGCGCCTACGTGCAATATATCCGCCGGCTGCAGCGCGGGCAGGGGGGCTTCACCTGTTTCGCCTCGCTGCAGATGCCGCGAGCCTGATCCGCGCCGGCGCGGCGGCGATGCGATACCGCGCCGATCCCGCGGGCGCGCTGATCGTCCGGCCGCTCGATACGTTCGTGGCGGTGTTCCACCGGCCGTCCGGTATCACCCATCTGCTGGTGCCGCCCGCTCCCGAAATCCTTGGCATCCTGGGCGAGGGGCCATTGACGGCGGATGCCCTGCTCGCGCGGCTGTCGGCGGATTTCGCGCTGGTCGATGCCGATCCGGCCGCGCTGGCCGAGCGGCTGGACGAGCTGATCGCCGCCGGTCTGGTCGCCGCTGTATGAGGCACCGGTTCGACGTGCGGATCGGACCCGTCGGCTTTCGCGTCGGCAGCGATTGGCGCGCGCCCATCGCGGCGCTGGCCGATCTGTACCGCGATTATCCCAAGCCCGAGGTCGCGGATTTCACCGTCCGGCTGTTCGCGGCGCGGCCGTGGCGGCGCCTGGTGCGGCCGGCGGTGACGATCGGCGGCGATTACATGCTGCCCGACGCCGCGCCGCTGCCCCTGCCCCACGGCTTGCTCGCCGCCGAAATGGCCATGAACCTGCAACTGGCGCTGGGCCACAGGCGGCATCTTTTGCTGCATGCGTCGGCGGTGGAAAGGGGCGGTCGCGCGTTGTTGATGACGGGCGAATCGGGGTCCGGCAAATCGACGCTCGCCACTGTGCTGGCGGCGCGGGGTTGGCGGTTCATGGGCGACGAATTCGCGCTGGTCGCGCCGGATACGGGCGCGGTCCACGCCTTCCCCCGCGCGATCAGCTTGAAGAACGACGGGATCGCGGCGGCGCGCGCGGCATGGCCGCACGGGCGCTTCGGCCCGTTGCTGGCGGCGACGCCCAAGGGCGACGTGTCCCATCTGATGCCGCCCGCCGATGCGCTGGCGCGGATGGACGTGCCCGCGGCCCCCGCGCTGCTGCTGTTCCCGCGCTTCGGCCATGCAGCGGCCGTGCGATCGGTGCCGCGCAGCGAGGCGTGCGTCCGGCTGACCCAGGCATCGACCAATTACACTGCGCTGGGGGAAGCCGGGTTCGTCGCGCTGACTCGGCTGGTCGCAGACGTGCCGGCCGTGGCGATCGACTATCCCGACGGCACGACCGCGTGCGCGCAGGTGGAGGCGCTTTGCCGGGAATTGGGAGTGGGGCTTTGACCGCCACCGGCGCGGCGATGCTGGCGCGGGTGCTGCGCCATCCGCAGGCGAGCGCTGCGCTCGACGCCGAAGGCTGGACCGCACTGATCGCCACCGCGCGCGCGGAGCAACTGGCGGGGACGCTGGCGTGCCGCGTCGCCGGTCTGCCGATGCCGGCTGCCGCCGCCGCGATCCTTGCGGAGGCGCAGGCGGGCGCCGAACACGGCCGCCGCGCCGCGTTGTGGGAAGCCGAGATGGCGCGCCGTGCGCTCGCCCCGCTGGGCGTGGCGATCGTCCTGCTGAAGGGCACCGCCTTCGTCGCCGGCGGGCTGATAGCCGGGCGGGGGCGGTCGATCGGCGACCTGGATATCCTGGTGCCGCACGGTGCGCTGGACGCGGTGGAAGCCGCGCTGCTGGCGGCGAGATGGGAATGGGTGAAGCCGGACCCGTATGACGACGTCTATTACCGCCGCTGGATGCACGAACTGCCGCCGCTGATCCACCGCGAGCGCGACCGGATGATCGACGTCCACCACACCATCCTGCCCCCAACCGCGCGGCCCACCCCGGATGCGGCGGCGCTGATCGCGGACAGCGTGGCGCTGTCCGATGGCCTGAGGATGCTGTCGCCGTCCGACATGATCGTCCACGCCGCCGCGCATCTGTTCGCCGACGGCGACCTGACGGGGGGCCTGCGCAACCTGTGGGACATCCATTGCCTGATCGCGGAAGGCGGCAGCGAAGGCCTTGCCGCCCGCGCGCGCCACCACGGCCTTTACATGCAGACGATGCGCGCGTTGCGACTGGCGCATGATCTGTTCGGGACGGAGCTACCGGAGGGCTGGGCACAGGATCGCGGGCGCGCGCTGGACCGCCTGTATCGCCGACGGCTGCTGGCGCGCGACGGCTGGGGCCGCGCGACCCGCCCGCTGACCCGGCTCGGCTTCTACGTCCGGTCGCACGCTATCCGCATGCCCCCCACGCTGCTCGCGCGGCACCTGTGGATCAAATGGCGCCGGAATCGTGGCGTCTAGGCTGCGCTACAGCTTGGCCAGCACGCCCAGCAATTCGTCGTAATGGTCGATGATCGCGTCGGCGCCCAATTGCTCGACGGGTTGCTGGAGGAAGCCGAAGCTGCACGCGACGACGGGTAGCCCAGCGGCCTTTGCGGCGCGCACGTCGTAGATCGAATCGCCGACGAACGCCGCCTTGCCACCGCCGCAGCGCGTCACCATCGCGCGGATCGGGGCTGGATCGGGCTTGGCGACGCCGATGGTGTCGCCGCCGACGATCGCGTCGAACCGATCCGTCATGTCCAGCGCACCCAGCACCTTGCGCGCCAGCGCCTCCAGCTTGTTGGTCATGATGCCCAGCCGCACGCCCCCGGCCGCCAGGCGGTCCAGCACAGCCAGCACGCCGGGATAGGGGCGGGTGTGGACCGCGATATTGGCTTCGTAAAAGGCCAGCAGGCGCCGGTGCAGCACATCCAGGGTCGCGTCGTCGCACCCGCCGCTGGCCGCCATCCCCTGCGCCAGCATGTGGCGCGCGCCGCCGCCGATCATCGGCGTCACCTGCGCCACGCTCAACGGCGCGCGGCCGACCGAATCGAGCGCGTGGTTGACCGCGGCGGTCAGGTCGCCGCTGGTATCGAGCAAGGTGCCGTCCAGATCGAAGCCGACGATCGAGAAGGGGATCGGTGAAATCGGTGCCATCGACGGCGGCGATGCCGCCCCGGTATGGAATTGGCAAGACTTTCGTGGCAGCGACGGGTGATGACAGAACGCCCGATCGCCGCCATCATCCTTGCCGCCGGCAAGGGCACCCGCATGAAGTCCTCGCTCCACAAGGTACTGCACCCCATCGCCGGGCGGCCGATGCTGTTGCACTTGGCCGACGCGGTCTCTGCGCTGGGTGTCGAGCGCGCGGTCGTTGTCACCGGCGCGGGGCGCGAGCAAGTGGAGGCCGCGGTGGCGCCGCTGGGCTTCGCCACCGCGCAGCAGGACGAACAGCGCGGCACGGCGCATGCGGTGTTGCAGGCGCAAGGCGCGCTGGCGGACTTCGTCGGCGACGTGCTGGTCCTGTACGGCGACGTGCCGCTGGTCGAAACCGCGACGATGCGGCGGATGATCGATCGGCTGAACGGCGACGATGCGCCGGTCACCGTGGTGCTGGGCTTTCGCCCCGCCGATCCCGGCGCCTATGGCCGGGTGATCGCCGATCGTGCCGGGCGGATCGCGTGGATGGTCGAATATAAGGACGCCAGCGATCTGGAGCGGGCGGAAACCCTGTGCAATTCCGGGCTGATGGCGGTGCGCAGCGAGGATCTGTTCGCGCTGCTGGCGCGCGTCGGCTGCGACAATGCGGCGGGCGAATTCTATCTGCCCGACATCGTCATGCTCTCGTCCGCGGACGGCCGGGCATCGGCCGTGATCGAGACCGCGGCGGAGGAAGTCGCCGGCGTCAACAGCCGCGGCGAACTGGCCGAGGTGGAAGCCGGCTGGCAACGGCGCCGCCGCGCCGCCGCAATGGCCGATGGCGCCACCCTGATCGCGCCCGACACCGTGTGGTTCGCGCACGACACCCGGCTGGGCCGCGACGTGACGATCGCGCCCAACGTCGTGTTCGGCCCCGGCGCCACGGTGGCGGACGGCGCCACCATCCACGCGTTCAGCCATATCGAGGGCGCGACCGTGGGCGAAGGCGCCCATGTCGGCCCCTATGCCCGCCTGCGCCCCGGCGCGGTGCTGGGCGAAGGCAGCCGGGTCGGCAATTTCGTCGAGCTGAAGAACGCCACCCTGGGCAAGGGCGCGAAGGCCAACCACCTGAGCTATATCGGCGATGCCGATGTCGGGGCGTCGGCCAACATCGGCGCGGGTACGATCACCTGCAATTACGACGGCTTCTTCAAATATCGCACGAATATCGGTGAAGGCGCGTTCATCGGGTCGAACACCGCACTGGTCGCGCCGGTCGCGATCGGGGCGGGGGCGATCGTCGGCGCGGGTGCGGTGGTGACGGCGGATGTCGCCGCCGATGCGCTGGCGCTGGTCCGCCCGGTACAAGTGGCCAAGGCCGGCTGGGCCAAGGGGTTTCGCGACGCGATGGGCGCCAAAAAGGCCGCTTCGTGATCCGGGCTGGCGCGTGATACGAGCGCCGCGGACGCCACAATAAGGTGTATTGCGAATGTGCGGTATCGTTGGAATCCTGGGGTCGTCCGACGTCGCCGGACGCTTGCTCGACGGGCTGAAGCGGCTCGAATATCGCGGCTATGATTCGGCCGGGATCGCCACCGTCCACGACGGCGCGATCCTGCGGCGACGCGCTCCGGGCAAACTGGCCAATCTGGCGGCGCGCTTGGCGCAGGAGCCTTTGCCAGGCCACACCGGCATCGCGCACACCCGCTGGGCCACGCACGGCGCGCCGACCGAGGACAACGCCCATCCGCATATCGCCGGCGACGTGTCGGTGGTCCACAACGGCATCATCGAGAATTTCAAGCCGCTGCGCGACGAACTGGTCGCGCAGGGCCGCGTCTTCCTGAGCCAGACCGATACCGAAGTCGTCGCCCATCTGGTCGCGCGCGAGCTGGAAGGCGGCGCCGCGCCGCGCGATGCGGTGGCGCGGGTGCTGCCGCGGCTGCACGGTGCCTTCGCGCTGGCGATCCTGTTTCGCAACGAACCCGACCTGCTGATCGCCGCGCGGCTGGGTGCGCCGCTGACCGTGGGATATGGCGACGGCGAGAATTACATCGGGTCGGACGCGCATGCGCTGGCCCCGCTGACGCAGCGCATCGCGTATCTGGACGAAGGCGATTGGGCGGCGGTGACGCGCGCGGGCATCGAAATCTACGACCGCGACAATGCGCGCGTGGAGCGCGAGATCGTCCAGTCCGGGGTGTTCGGCCATGCCGCGGACAAGGGCAACCACCGCCATTTCATGCAAAAGGAAATCTACGAACAGCCGGTCGTCGTCGCCCAGACGCTGCGTTCGTACCTGAAGCGAATGGAAGGCGAAGTGTCGCTGCCGATCCCCGAATTCGATCTGTCGACGATCCGGCGCGTGACGATCGTCGCGTGCGGCACCAGTTTCTATGCCGGCATGGTCGCCAAATATTGGTTCGAGCAATTCGCGCGCGTGCCCGTCGACCTCGATGTCGCATCCGAATTCCGGTATCGCGCGCCGGTGATGGAGCCGGGCGGGCTGGCGCTGTTCATCAGCCAATCGGGCGAGACGGCGGACACGCTGGCCGCGCTGCGCCATGCGCGGGCCGAGGGGCAGAAGATCGCCGTCGTCGTCAACGTGCCGACCAGCAGCATGGCGCGCGAGGCCGATCTGTTGCTGCCGACTCACGCAGGGCCGGAAATCGGCGTGGCATCGACCAAGGCGTTCACTTGCCAGCTGGCGGTGCTGGCCGCGCTCGCCGCCAATCTGGCGCGGGCCAAGGGGCTGCTGAGCCGCGATGCGGAGCGCGAGATCGTGCGGCACCTGGCCGAAGCGCCTGCCGCCATCAACGGCGCGCTGGCGTATGACGAAGCGATCGAGGCGATCGCGCCGATCATCGCGGTGGCGCGCGACGTTTTGTATCTGGGCCGCGGCACCGATTATCCGCTGGCGCTGGAGGGTGCGCTCAAGCTCAAGGAAATCAGCTACATCCATGCCGAGGGCTATGCCGCGGGCGAGATGAAGCATGGGCCGATCGCGCTGATCGACGAACATGTGCCGATCATCGTCATCGCGCCGTCGGGGCCGCTGTTCGAAAAGACCGTGTCGAACATGCAGGAAGTGCGCGCGCGCGGCGGCAAGGTGATCCTGATCTCCGACTATGACGGCATCGCCGCGGCCGGCGAGGGCTGCGTCGCGACGATCACCATGCCAAAGGTCCACCCGCTGATCGCGCCGATCGTTTATGCCGTGCCCGTCCAGTTGCTGGCGTATCACGTCGCCGTTGCCAAGGGCACCGACGTCGATCAGCCGCGCAATCTGGCGAAGAGCGTGACCGTGGAATAGCGGCGCCGCGCGTCTTCGAAGTGGACGGCATTGGAATCGACCAATTCCGTCATCTTTGTAACCGCGGAAATCCAGACCGGCGCATCGCGGCTGACGGTCGCACGATTGCGAAACGACGACTCCCGCCTGTGCGGCGAAACGCGGATCGCCTTGATGGGTACAGCCGTGGCGGTCGATCCATGTTGGCGCAAGGCCTGCCCGCGGGGGGACGACGACGGGGGTGATCCGCCTCGACTTGAACGGGTCATCCTTTGGGGAACCGACACAAAAACGCCCGGCTGTTCAGGCCGGGCGTTTTCGGTCGTGTCGCTGCTGCCAACGCTTGCGCTTGGCCCTACTCGACGCGGGGCAGCGTCTCGAACTGGTGGTACGGCGGCGGCGAGGACAGGGTCCATTCCAGCGTCGTCGCGCCTTCGCCCCAGGGGCTGTCCGATGCCGTCTTGCCGGCAGCCAGCGACCAGATCAGGTTCACGAAGAAGATCACCATGCTGGCGGCCATAATCATGTAGCCGACGGTCGCGATCGTGTTCCAATGTTCGTATTGCGGCGTGTAGTCCGGGATGCGGCGCGGCATGCCCTGCAGGCCCAGGAAGTGCATCGGGAAGAACATCACGTTCACGCCGACGAAGAACACCCAGAAGTGCAGCTGGCCCAGCATCTCGTTGTACATCTTGCCGCTCATCTTGGGGAACCAGTAATAGAAGCCCGCGAACAACGAGAAGACGGCACCCAGTGACAGCACATAGTGGAAATGCGCGACGACGTAATAGGTGTCGTGCATGTAATCGTCGATGCCGCCGTTGGCGAGCACGACGCCGGTGACGCCGCCGACGGTGAACATGAAGATGAACCCGATCGCCCACACCATCGGCGTCTTGAACGACATCGATCCGCCCCACATCGTCGCGATCCAGGAGAATATCTTGATGCCGGTGGGCACCGCGATCACCATCGTCGCCGCAGTAAAATACATCTTGGTATTCACGCTGAGCCCGGTGGTGAACATGTGGTGCGCCCACACCACGAAGCCGACGACGCCGATCGCGACCATCGCATAGGCCATGCCGAGATAGCCGAACACGGGCTTGCGGCTGAACGTGGAGATGATCTGGCTGACGATGCCGAAGCCCGGCAGGATCATGATGTACACTTCGGGATGGCCGAAGAACCAGAACAGATGCTGGAACAGCACCGGATCGCCACCGCCGGCCGGATCGAAGAAGGTCGTGCCGAAATTACGATCGGTCAGCAACATCGTGATTGCCGCCGCCAGCACCGGCAGCGCGAGCAGCAGCAGGAAGGCGGTGACGAGCACCGACCACACGAACAGCGGCATCTTGTGCAGCGTCATCCCCGGCGCGCGCATGTTGAAGATGGTGGTGATGAAGTTGATCGCGCCCAGGATCGAGCTGGCGCCTGCGATGTGGAGCGACAGGATCGCCATGTCGACCGACGGCGAAGGTTCGCCATAGGTCGATAGCGGAGCGTAGATCGTCCAGCCGGTGCCGGCGCCACCGAAGAAGGGCGAAGCGAGCAGCAGGGTGAACGCGGGGATCAGCAGCCAGAAGCTGACGTTGTTCATCCGCGGGAACGCCATGTCCGGCGCGCCGATCATGATCGGCACGAACCAATTGCCGAACCCGCCGATCATCGCCGGCATCACCATGAAGAACACCATGATGAGGCCGTGGGCGGTGATGAGGACGTTCCACAGGTGGAGCGATTCGTCGAGGCTGGCCTGCCCGCCTTGCAGGTGCGATGCCCAGCCTTGCAGATATTGGATGCCGGGATGTGCCAGTTCGGCGCGCATCAGCCCGGAGATCGACCCGCCGATGATCCCCGCGACGATCGCGAAGATCAGGTACAGCGTGCCGATGTCCTTGTGATTGGTCGACATGAACCAGCGGGCGAAGAAGCCCGGTTTGTGATCCGCGTCGTGATGGGCCTCGTGCGCGTCATGGGCGACGAATGCCGACGGGTGGAGTGCTGTGTCGGTCATCGGTTACTGTCCAGCGTTGCCGGTGCCGCCGCCGTTACCGGTAGCACCCTGGGAGGAAGCGGGGGCGGGGATCGTGGCGTTCTCCACCGGCCCGGTCATAATGTTGGCCTGCGTCGCCTCGGCGGCCTTTGCCGCGCTGCCCTCGGCGCCCGGCTGCGGGATCACCTTGTCGGACGGCTGGCCCGGCGTGGGCATCGTACCGCCCTTGGCGCGGACCCAGGCGGCGAATTGCGCCGGCGGCACCGCTTGCACCGCGATCGGCATGAAGGCGTGGCGCGCGCCGCACAATTCCGAACATTGGCCGAAATACAGGCCCGGTTTCTCGATCGTGAAGCTCGTCTCGTTCAGGCGTCCCGGAATCGCATCCAGCTTCATCCAGAAGGCGGGCACGCCCCAGCTGTGGATGACGTCGTTGGCGGTGGCGATCAGGCGGATCGGCACGCCGACGGGCAGGACGACGCGATTGTCGGCAGCGAGCAGGCGCGGGCCGTCGGCATCGGTGCGCGCGCGCGTGCCGGGTTCGACCTCGCCCTTTTCCTTCAGCATGTTGGCGGTGATTTCGAACCCGCCGTGATCGGGATATTGATAGCTCCAATACCATTGGTTGCCGATCGCCTTCAGCGTCACCGCGCCCGAGGGCGCCGGCTTGAACTGCGCTTGCAGCAGGCCGATCGACGGCACTGCGATCAGCACCAGGATGACGACCGGCAGCAACGTCCACAGCACTTCGATCACGGTGTTGTGCGACGTTTTCGACGGGATCGGATTGGCACTGCGCCGGAAGCGCACGACGGCCCAGGCCAGGAGCGCCAGCACCAGCAGAGAGATGGCGGTGATCGTCGGCACCAGGATGGCGTTGTGCATCCAATGGGCGAATTCGCCGTTCTTGGTCACCTGCGGCTGCAACCCGAACACGCCGTCGGTCGGCTGGCCGATGTGCGGCTGCGGTGCCAGCGCCGGCGCCCCGTCCATCGCCAATTCGGGCGAAGTCGGCGCCGCGGTGGGCGTGGCGGCCGCGGTGGTGGGTGCTGTGTTCGACACGCCGGCCGGCGCGGCGGCGGCTTGCGGCGCCGGTTGCGGTGCCGTCGCCTGTACGCCGCCCGCCCCGATCCCGGCGACGCTGGCGAGCGCCAGCCCTGCCGCGATGGCGATCCCCCTGAAACCCAAAATCCGCTTGCGTGTCGTCACCATCAGGTCCTGTCGTGAGCAGACGCCCGTATCCGGGCACCTAGGTTCGAAGCCACTACGCCCCTTTTGCCAACGGCTATACGCGGCGAGGGGGTCTCCCTCAATGGGCGCGGCGACGATTTTTGGATAGCCGGGACCGGAACCCGCTGGACCCGCTGGACCCGCGCGTACGCGTTGCGCGCCGGCCCGGCGATCCGTAGAGGACGGACATGACGGACACCTTGTTGAGCGACGACGCCGTGCTTGCCGAATTCCGCGCCGCGGACGCGTTGCTGGAGGGGCATTTCATCCTGTCGTCCGGCCTGCGCAGCCCGCGCTACCTGCAATGCGCGCGCGTGCTGATGGATCCCAGGCGCGGCGCGCGACTGTGCGAGGCGCTGGCAGCGCGGCTGCCGGGCGATCTGCGCGCACGGATCGACGTGGTGGTATCCCCCGCGATGGGCGGCGTGATCGCAGGCCACGAGATGGCGCGCGCGCTGGGCGTCGAGGCGATGTTCCTCGAACGGCCCGAGGGTGTGTTCGAACTGCGCCGCGGTTTTCGGCTGTCGCCGGGCGCACGCGTGCTGATGATGGAGGATGTCGTGACCACGGGATTGTCGTCGCGCGAAGCCATCGCCGCGATCGCGCGCGCGGGTGGCGAAACGCTGGTCGCCGCCGCGCTGGTCGATCGGTCGAACGGCACCGCCGATCTGGGCGTGCCGTTCGTGCCGCTCGTTCGTCTCGACGTCGCGACCTATTCCGCCGATGCCTTGCCCCCCGAACTGGCGGCGATCCCGGCGATCAAGCCCGGCAGCCGCGCGGCATGAACCACCTGCGGCTCGGTCTGAACATCGATCATGTCGCCACCGTGCGCAACGCGCGCGGCAGCGGCTATCCCGATCCGGTGCGCGCGGCCTTCATTGCGGCGCAGGCCGGCGCGGACGGCATCACCGCGCATCTGCGCGAGGACCGGCGGCACATCACCGACGACGACGTCGCGCGGCTGTCGGCGGAACTGACCGTGCCGCTCAACCTTGAGATGGCGGCGACCGACGAGATGCTGGCGATCGCGCTGCGCCACCGGCCGCATGCCGCGTGCATCGTTCCCGAAAAGCGTGAGGAAGTGACGACGGAGGGCGGGCTGGACGCCGCCGGCCAGTTCGCCCGGCTGGCGCCGTTGTGCGCGCGATTGCGTGACGCCGGCATCCGCGTGTCGCTGTTCATCGAACCGGATGCGCGCCAGATCGACGCCGCGATCCGGCTCGCCGCGCCGGTGATCGAATTGCACACCGGCCGCTATGCCGAATTGTCGGGCGACGCGCAGGCCGAGGAACTGCGCCGCCTGGCCGACGCCGCCGCGCTGGCGGCGAAGAACGGCATCGAGGTGCATGCCGGACACGGCCTGACGTTTGACAATGTGCAGCCGATCGCGGCGATTCCACAGCTGGCGGAACTCAACATCGGACATTTCCTGATCGGCGAAGCGATCTTCGACGGCCTGGCTCCCGTGGTGCGCCGCATGCGCGACCTGATGGACGCGGCGCGGTGAGGGCGTTCGTCACGCCTCCCCGGGACGGGCAGGGGGACCGGCCGCAGGCTGGTGGAGGGGGCGGGCCGCAGACGATACGATCGATAC
>DASTLZ010000096.1:0-1792 GCA_035714425.1 Sphingomonas sp. | reverse complement strand
CCCCGGCCCCCCAGAGCGATGCCGCATTCGCACGTACCCCCATGCCCGCCGACACACTTGTCCCGACCGAGACGTTGGGCATGGCGATAGCCGATGCCTATGCCAACAATCCGCAATTGCAGGCGCAGCGCGCGCGGCTGCGCCAGCTGGACGAAGGCGTCATTGAGGCGGGCTCTGCCTATCGTCTCAACCTGGGGCTGGTCGGCTCGCTGTCCTATTCGCAAGGGCCGACGCAAGGGTTCTTCATCGGCGAATTCCAGACCGGCCGGACCCGCAATTTCGGCGCGGCGTTGACCGCGTCGCAGATCCTGCTGAACGGCGGCCGCACCGCGGCGCAGGTCTCCGCTGCCGAGGCCGACGTGCTGGCCGGCCGCGAACAGCTTCGCGCTACGGAAAACTTCCTGCTGCTCGAAGTCATCGACAGCTACATTTCCGTCCGCCGCGACCAGCAGGTCGTCGCCATTCAGCAGCGGTCGGTCGACAGCTACGGCCGTCAGGTCGATCAGGCCCGCGCCCGCGAGCGTGCCGGCGACCTGACCCGCACCGATATCGCGCAGGCGGATGCCCAGTTGCAGATCGTGCGCGCCTCGCTCAGCCAAGCGCAGGCCAGCTTGCAAGCGAACCGCGCCCGCTTCGCCGTCGCCGTCGGCCGCAATCCGGGCATCCTGGCGCCGGAGCCGGCGCTGCCCGGCCTGCCCGCCTCGCTCGACATGGCCTATATGATCGCCGAGCGCGAAAGCCCCAGCCTGTGGTCCGCCGTGCTCAGCCGGCGCGCCGGCAAGGAACGGATCGCCAGCGAACGCGCGAACCGCAGTCCGCAGTTGACCGCAGAGGGCAGCTATGGCTATACCACCCTGAACACGATCCGAAATGCGGACCTGCGCCAGACGATCACCGGCGGCGTCACCCTGACCATACCGATCCTGGCGCAGGGTATCCTGGGCTCGCGTATCCGCACCGCCATTGCCGAGGAACAACGGCTGGGTTTCGTCGTGGAGAACGTGCGCCGTCAGGTCGATCAGGCGGTCCTGTCGTCGTGGAACAACGCCATTGCGGCGCGCGATCAGCTGTCTGCCGGCGAAGCCGCCGTGCGCGCCGGCGAAGACGCGCTGACCGGCGTGCGTCGCGGCTTTTCCGAAGGGTTCCGATCGAACTTCGAAGTGCTCGATTCCGAACAGCGCCTGCTGACCGCGCAGCTGATCGTCGCCAACGCGCGTTATACGCGCTACGCGGGACAGGCGAACCTGCTGGCCTATCTCGGCCGGCTGGAAGCCGCGTCGCTGGAGCAATCGACTCAGCGCTACGACGAGACCGCATATCTGAAGACGCAGCGTTCGCATCAGATCGGCCCGTTCCAGCTGCTGCTGAAGCCGATCGACCAACTCCAGAAGCCAAGCACCAGGGGCTTGCCGGCGCCGGTCGTGGTGGTCGCCACCGATCCCACGATCGGCCGCGCCACAACGCCGCCGCCGGAGGGCACGTTGGGAACCGAACTGCCCGTCGATCCGGCGGTGCCGGTGCGCGATTACCAAGGATCACCGGCGCGGTAAGCGCACGCGTGGTTGTCCCATCCTGCCCGGCCCGCTTTTTTGCGATCGGCTGTCGGGGATAGAGATATCGGCCCGGGGGGTGGGGCGATCCACTCGCGGCATATTCGGCGGTATCGAGGTGGGCGCGAGGGGGGCGCGCCGCCCGGTCATGCCATTACCGTCCGCCGCGCGATCGTCACCTGCTGCACGACCAAGGGTCGCCGCGGCCATATTCAAAAACGAAATCCGGGTCGACAAGGCTG
>DASTLZ010000095.1:0-4952 GCA_035714425.1 Sphingomonas sp. | reverse complement strand
GGGGATCGACTCGGTCATCGAGGGTCTCGACAAGATCGCCTTCCAGACGCGGGTTCTCGCGATGAACGCCGCGGTCGAAGCGGGCCGTGCCGGCGACGCCGGCCGCGGCTTCGCGGTCGTCGCCGACCTGGTCTCCGCGCTGGCGATGCGTGCGGAGGAAGAAGCGAAACGGGCGCGTGACCAATTGACCGTGACCCAGGCCGAAATCGGCACCGCGGTGGAAGCCGTGCAAAAGGTCGACGGTGCGCTTGCCAATATCTCGGGCGACGTGACGCAGGTCCACGAATTGCTGGCGACGATGGCCAGCGACAACCAGGCGCAATCGGCCGCGATCACCCAGATTTCGGTGGCGATCGGTGCGATGGATCAATCGACGCAGCAGAATGCGGCGATGGTCGAAGAGACATCCGCCGCGGCGCGCAACCTGGTGTCCGAAGTGACCAGCCTGTCGGAGCAGTCGAGCCGCTTCAACACCGGCGGCGGCGCCGCTCGTCCGGCGCCGCGTGCCGCAGCCAAGCCGGTCAAAAGCTATGCCTCGCCGGTCAAGCCACTGCCCGCCGCCGCCATCCCCGCGCTGGTCCGGTCGCCCGTTACCGCCGGCGACGGCGGCGACGACTGGAACGCGTTCTGAACCCAACCGCGTCGGCCCCACGGGGTCGGCGCGGGTTACATTTGCGGCTTGGTCACGATGTCCGCCCCAAGCCACGCTTGGCGGAAAGCCCGCTGTGCTGGCGTGACCGTTCCGCCGATCGCTTCGGCACGGACGATCTCGATCGCCGGATCGGCGGCGAAGCGCAGCCGCGCCTCGCGGTCGATGCCGCGCTGGCGAAAGCGCAAGGTCATGGTGTCGCCCGGCGCGTGCCGCGCGATCGCCGCACGCCAGGCGTCGGCATCCGGTATCGCCTGTCCATCGACGGCGATCAGCGTGTCGCCGCGATCCACACCTGCCGCATATAGCGGGCTGCCCGGCGCCGGCGCGTCATCGATCGCAACCGATGCGCCGTCCATCTTCACGCGCGCCGCGCCGATCCATCCGCGCTTTGCCTCCACGGGGCGCAGCACCAATCCGGCACGCGCCAGCAGCGGCGCGAAATCCGGCAGGGCGCTGCCGTGGATGCTGCTCGCGAAGAAATCCGCGGCGAACCGGGCATCGCCGGTCGCGTCTGCCAGGCCCTGTTGCAGGTCGGCGGGTCTGTAAGGCCGCTCCGGTGCGCCGTGCGTCTGCCACAGGCGGCGCATGACGCTGTCCAGCGTCACGCCCTTGAATCGATCTCGCAAGCTCAGGTCGAGCGCGAGCGCGACGACCGCGCCATAGGGGTAATAGGATGTGAAGATGTTGGGATTGACCGGATCGATCGCCCGCGCGGCATCGACGAAGGGCGCGCGCAGGCTCATCTCCTCGGGCGATCCGTATCGGCGGCCGGGGCTGTTGACGATGCCGTTCAGCGTCGCGGACAGATCCTCCAGATAGCCGTCGGTCGACGACAGGCCGGCGCGTCGGATCATCAGCGGGCCGTAATATTGGGTGAAGCCTTCGGCGAACCACAAAGACGGGGTGGGGTTCGCCCGCGTGAAGTCGAACGGCTCCAGTTCGGCGGGGCGCAGCCGTTCGACGTTCCAGCTATGGGTGAATTCGTGGCTAAGCGTCTCGATCTGCGCGAAATCGGCGTCGCGCAATTGGCGTTTGTCGGTGATGATCGTCGAATTGCGATGTTCCATGCCGTCGCCGGTGATCTGCGGCAGATAATCGGCGATGAACGTATAGGTGCCGAAATCATACGCGGGCGCCGCGCCGAACAGCGCATAATGCTGCGCGATCAGCGTCTTGACCCGCGCCGCATAGGCATCGACATCGGCCGCGCTGCCCAGGTGATGGACCGCGAGCCGGATCGTGGACGTTCGCCCGCCGATCGTGACCGGCCATTCGCGAAGCGCGAAGTCGCTGATCTCGGTCGGGCTATCCATGAAATATTGCAGGTTCGGCGCCCAGAAGACGTTGGCCTCGCGCGTCGGCGGCAATTGGGTGGCGATCCGCCATGTCGGGTCGAACGGGCGAAAGCGGACGCGGATCGGCTTGTCGTCATATCCGCTCGCCCACATGAACGTGGCGGGCATGTTGAGGTGCGCGTGGGTCGCGTCGATCTGCGCATAGGTGCCGTCGCCCCAATCGCCGAACAGCGTATACGAGACCACGACGGTCCCCTGATGATCGGGGATCGTCCAGCCATAGGGATCGGTGCGCGAGAGGCGGAGGGGACGGCCGGCGGCGTCGGCGGCGCTGACCGAATAGACGTTCTTGGCGAATTCGTGGATCGCATAGCGGCCGGGCGAAGACCGCGCCATCTGCACGCGCAGCGGACCCGGCGGCACGTCGCGGAAGGTGGCGGTGATGCGTGCCTCGTGATGGACGGCATTGTCGAAGCTGACGTCATATTGGACGGGTGCGGCAGGGCCGGGGTCCGCCGGTTTTTCTTGCGCCGCCGCAACCCCGCCACCGCTGGCCAGCATCATCCCCGCGATCAGCGCAGCCCGCATCGTCGTTCCCCCGGATATCGTCTTGCCGACCCTAAAGCGGACGCCCGTCAATGGTCCAGGGGCCGATGGTCCAGGGGCCGATGATCCAGGGGTCGATCGTCCAGCGGCGACGTCAGGCGTCGATGCTGCTCCCCAGCGCGGCATGGACCAGGCCGCCGTCGACGGTGATGGTGTCGCCGATCACGTAATCGCCCGCCCGGCTCGCCAGATAGATGGCGGCGCCGGCCATATCCTCGTCCACGCCGATTCGCTTGGCGGGGATGCCGTTGGCGATGGCGGTGCCGTGGTCGCGCGCGGCCTTGTTCATTTCGCTGGCGAAGGCGCCGGGTGCGATCGAGGTGACGTTGATCGCGTCGCGCACCAGCCGCGCCGCCATGCGCTTCGTGAGATAGATCAATGCCGATTTCGACGCGTGATAGCTGTACGTCTCCCACGGGTTCAGCCGCTGGCCATCGATCGAGGTGATGTTGATGACCTTGGCCGGGCGATCGCGCCGTCCCGCCGCCTTCAGCAATTCGTGCAGTGCCTGGGTCAGGAAGAACGGCGATTTGACGTTCAGGTCCATCACCTTGTCCCAGCCCTTTTCAGGGAAGTCCTCGAACGGCTCGCCCCATGCCGCACCGGCGTTGTTCACCAGGATGTCGAGCGCCTGCTCATGCTCGGCGAGCTGGGCCGCGAGCGCCTTGCACCCGGCGACGGTGGATACGTCCTGCGGCAGGGCGATGCAGTTCGGCCCCAGTTCCTGCGCGGTCGCGAAGCAGGCATCTGCCTTGCGCGCGGAGATATAGACTTTCGCGCCCTGCGCGACAAAGCCCGCCGCGATCATCTTGCCGATGCCGCGACTGCCCCCGGTGACGAGCGCGACGCGGCCGTCGAGGCGGAACAGGTTTGTCGTGTCCATTAAGCTTCTCCTTCTTGTTCCCCTCCCGCCCGCGGGAGGGGCTAGGGGAGGGGATGTCGTGCGTGCGCCGCTGGCGGACACGCCCTCCCCCGGCCCCTGCGCGCAAGCGGGAGGGGAGATAGCGTCATCCGCCGCGTTTCAGCGTCTCGCGTGCGATGATGATCTGCTGGATCTGGCTGGTGCCTTCGTAGATGCGGAACAGGCGAACGTCGCGGTACAGGCGTTCGATGCCGTAATCGGCAATATAACCAGCGCCGCCGTAAATCTGCACCGCCTTGTCCGCCACGCGACCGACCATTTCGGACGCGAAGTATTTTGCCGCAGCCGATTCCAGCACCACGTCCTTGCCTGCATCCTTGGCCGCCGCCGTCTCCAGCATCAGCGCGCGGGCGGCCAGCGCCTCGGTCTTCATATCGGCGATCATGCCCTGGATCAGCTGGTGCTGCGCGATCGCCTGGCCGAATTGCGTGCGTTGGCTGGCATAGGCCACGCTGTCGGCGATCAGCCGCTCCGCCACGCCGACGCAAACCGCGGAGATATGCAACCGCCCCCGATCGAGCACGCGCATCGCGATCTTGAACCCTTCGCCTTCCGCGCCCAGCCGGTTGGCGGCGGGCACCGGCGTGTCGTCGAAAGTCACGTCGGCTACTTTCGCGCCCTTCTGCCCCATCTTCTTTTCCGGCGTGCCTACGGTGATGCCGGGCAGGTCGCGCGGCACCAGGAAAGCGGAGACGCCGCGCGCGCCCTTTTCCTCGCCGGTGCGCGCCATCACGGTGAACAGGTCGGCCTTGTCGGCATTGGTGATGTAGCGTTTGGTGCCGGACAGGCGATAGGCGTCGCCGTCGCGCACCGCCCGCGTCTTCACGCTGCCCGAATCGGAGCCGACGTCGGGTTCGGTCAGGGCGAAGCTGGTCACGATCTCTCCGCTCGCGATCCGGGGCAGCCATGCCGCCTTCTGCTCGGGCGTGCCGGACATCACCAGGCCTTGGCTGCCGATCCCGACATTGGTGCCGAAGGTGGATCGGAAGGCAGGCGTGGTGCGCCCCATTTCGACCGCTAACCGGCATTCTTCGACCATGTTCAGGCCCAAACCGCCGTATTCCTCGGCGATCGACAAGCCGAACAGCCCCATTTCGCGCATTTCCGCGATGATGCCGTCGGGGATCGCGTCGTCTTCTTCCACTTGCGCTTCCAACGGACGCAGCCGTTCGGTGACAAAGCGGCGGACGCCGTCGATCAGCGCGTCGAAGGTTTCGGGGTCGAGCGGCATCCTGTTGATCCTCGCTTATGCTTGCCGCTTGCTACCCGCCCGTTCGACACCTTGCAAACCCGGAATTCGAATACGCGGTGACGCATGGTGCAAAAGCCCATACTAGGCCTGCAAAACTCCAGGAGAGAGACATGCGATTCCACGGCAAGCGCGCGGTCGTCACCGGCGGCGCATCGGGCATCGGCCGCGCCACGGCGCTGCGCCTGGTCGCCGAGGGCGCCCAGGTGGTCGTCGGCGACCTCGACG
>DASTLZ010000094.1:0-2123 GCA_035714425.1 Sphingomonas sp. | reverse complement strand
CCGTCGATCCGCGCGTTCATGCCGGATCCGTCGTGTTTCCGTGATATGGACCGCGCCGCCGCGCGCCTTGCCGATGCCGTTCAGGCGCGCGAAAGCGTAGCGATCTTCGGCGATTACGATGTCGACGGCGCGACATCCGCCGCGCTGCTGGTGCTGGTGCTGCGCGACCTGGGGATTGAGGCGCGTCCGTACATTCCCGATCGCCTGACCGAAGGCTATGGTCCGTCCGCGCCGGCGCTGCTCAAACTGGCAGCCGAGGGTGCGACGCTGATCGTCACCGTGGATTGCGGGGCACAGGCGTTCGACGCGTTCGAAGCGACGCGTGTGGCGGCGATCGACGTCATCGTGGTCGATCACCACAAATGCTCCACCGCGCTCCCCCATGCGCATGCGATCGTCAATCCCAACCGCCTGGACGAAGGGGCCGAAGGGGCGTCGCACGGCCATCTAGCGGCCGTGGGTATGGCGTTCGTGCTGGCGGCGGCGTTGGTGCGCACGCTGCGGGCGCGCGGTTTCTTCGCAGGCCGGGCAGAACCGCGGCTGATCGACTTGCTCGATATCGTGGCGCTCGGCACCGTTGCCGACGTGGCGCAATTGCGCGGCCTGAACCGGGCATTCGTGGCGCAGGGCCTGAAAGTGATGGCGCAGGGTCGCAATCCCGGCGTTGCGGCGCTGATCGCCGCCTCGCGTCTGACCCGCGCGCCAACCGCGACCGATCTGGGGTTCGCGCTGGGGCCGCGGATCAACGCCGGCGGGCGAGTGGGCCGCGCCGACCTGGGCGTGCGCCTGCTGACGACGCGCGATCCGATCGAGGCGCAGGCGATCGCCGCGGAACTCGATCGGCTGAACGAAGATCGCCGCACGATCGAGGGCGACGTTCAGCTTGCGGCGGATGCAACGGCGATCGGCGAACGCCGGATCGCGGTCGTGGCGGGCCAGGGGTGGCACGCAGGCGTCATCGGGATCGTTGCGGGGCGGATGAAGGAGCGCCTGCAACGCCCGGCGATCGTCATCGCGCTGGACGAGCACGGCGTGGGCAAGGGTTCCGGCCGGTCGATCCCCGGTGTCGATCTGGGTGCGGCCGTGATGGCGGCGAAGGAGCATGGCTTGCTGATCGCCGGCGGCGGTCATGCGATGGCGGCCGGCCTGACCATTGCGGCCGACCGCGTCGCCGATCTCGCCGACTTTCTGGAGGACCGGCTGGCGGCAATCGTGGACACCGCATCCGCCGGGCGTGCGCTGTTGCTCGATGCGGTGGTGGCGCCCGGCGGCGTGAACCCGGCGTTTGTCGAGGCGATGGAGGTCGGCGGGCCTTATGGCATGGGTTGGCCCGCGCCGCGCGTCGCCGCGGGGCCGGTGCGCGTCGTGCGCGTGGATGTGGTCGGTAACGGCCATGTCCGCGCCGTCGTGGCGGGGGACGACGGCCGCAATCTGAAGGCGATGGCGTTCCGCGCGGCGGACACTGCGCTGGGCCAGGCGTTGCTGGCCGCCGGGCCGAACCGCCGTCTGTGGCTGGCCGGGCGTGCCAGGATCGACGATTGGGCGAAATCGCCCGCGGCCGAACTGCACGTCGAAGACGCCGCCTGGGCTTGACCGCGCCGGCCGGTGGCCCTAGGCGCTGTCTCCGCTACACGGCCCCTTCGTCTAGCGGTTAGGACGCGGCCCTTTCACGGCTGAAGCACGGGTTCGATTCCCGTAGGGGTCACCATTTTTTGCGGCATCAAGCACTTAGCACCTCATTGTCAGCACCCCGGTTCCCACAAGAACCGGGGGATGTTCCCCCAAAGCTCAAGATCTTGCCTGAGAGCCCGACCGAAAAAATTGAGTTGAGCGATTTCAGTAGCTTGTGATTCACCGGGGGTTGCGAAGACCACGAGGATCACATGGGCTGGACCGTAACCGCTCGGCGCGAGCATGACAGAAGGGGGCTGCGTTATGCAAGCGACTGCACCGATGAGGAATGGGCTGTCGTCCGGCCATTGTTGAGGCGAACCTCCAAGGTGGGACGCCCGCGCAAGCACAAGGCGCGGACCCTGTGGGATGCGATCCAGTATATCGCATCGACAGGGTGCCAATGGGCGCAACTGCCCAGGGATTTCCCGCCCTTCACGACGGTGCAGTAT
>DASTLZ010000093.1:0-3094 GCA_035714425.1 Sphingomonas sp. | reverse complement strand
GACTGGCTGGCGGAGGCGGGAATCGCGCCGGGCGAGCAGATGGCGCCGGAGCACCGGCCGCAACTGGCGATGCTGGCGCGGCGGATGGCGGAGCGCGCGGCGGCGTTCGAAGCGAGCGCGCGGTGCGGCACGCCGGCGCTGTCGTTCCGATCGGGCTGGGCGGTGCTGTCGGCGGCCGGCATCTATGGCGCGATCGGGCGTGAGGTTGCGGCGCGCGGCGAGCGGGCGTGGGATCGGCGAGTGTCGACGAGCAAGGCGGCGAAGGTGGCAATCATCGCCAAGGCCGCGGGGCAATCGGCCGGGCGGGCCGTGTTGTATCGGCGCATGTCACGCGCCGGGTTGTGGACGCGTCCGCGTTAAGCGTGGGTTGCGCGGGGTTTCTCGACGGTGCGCGAAACCAACGGGGATGGCGGCGGGGATTACCCGTGCGGCAGCGTGCGGTCGGTCTTGGCAAGGCGCTCGCCGGTCGCGCGGCAATCGGCGGCGATGACCGGGAACGCGAGATCGGTGTTGCGGACGAGCGCCTGGGGTAGCGCTGCGCGGCATTGCTGGACGCTTTCGTAGCGGACAGGTTCGATGCGCGCGGGGGCGCAGGCGACGCCGGCGTCGCCGCACCCCAGGATCGCCATGACGTAGAAAACAGGTTCCATCATCCGCCTCCGCTTCACTTGCATCAACGTACCGATGCGCCGCAAGGTTCCGGAAACGCGTCGGTTTCCCGCCATCAAGACTTGCCTTTGGTGATGGAGGCGCGGCGGCGCTTGGCGCGGCGGGGGGTATGCCCCACATAGGGCGCAATGCCGCCCATCACTGACACGCCTTCGCGCGCCGACCAGCCGCTGCTCCCCTTGCTGCGGCGGTTCCTGCCCTATCTGTGGCCGCGCGATGCGCCTGCGTTGCGGGTGCGGATCGTGGGGGCGATGCTGTTCGTCGTCGCGTCCAAGCTTGTGCAGGTCTATGGCGCGCCGTTCGCCTTGCAAGGGGCGGTCGACGGCATGGGGCGGGGCGATCGATCGGCCCCGACGCTGATCTTTGCGCTGGTCCTCGGCTATGCCGCGGCGCGCTTTGGCACCACGTTGTTCGACAATCTGCGCAATGCGGTGTTCGAGCGGGTCGGGCAGGATGCGACCCGGCGGCTGGCATCCGACGTGTTCCGCCATCTGCACCGGCTGGGGCTGGACTTTCACCTCGCGCGGCGGACCGGTGCGGTGACCAAGGTCGTCGAGCGCGGCACCAAGAGCATCGACACGATGCTGTATTTCCTGCTGTTCAATATCGCGCCGACGGTGCTCGAACTGGCGCTGGTGCTCGGCCTGTTCTGGACCAAGTTCGGCTGGCCGCTGGTCGCGTCGACGCTGGTGATGGTGGCGGTCTACATCTGGTTCACCCGGATGGTGACCGACTGGCGCAATGCCCTGCGCGCCCAGATGAACGACCTGGACACCGGCGCGGTCGCCCATGCGGTCGATTCGCTGCTGAATTTCGAGACGGTGAAATATTTCGGGGCGGAAGACCGCGAGGCGCGGCGTTACGAAAACGCGATGGCGGCCTATGCCAATGCGGCAACCAAATCTGAAAACAGCCTGGCGTGGCTGAACGTCGGGCAGGCGGCGATCACCAACATCATGATGGGCGGCGGCATGGCCTATGTCGTGTGGGGATGGACGCAGGGGCGCTTTACCGCCGGCAACGTCGTGTTCGTGTCGACCCTGCTGGCGCAATTGTTCCGGCCGCTCGACCTGTTGGGCATGGTGTATCGCACGATCCGGCAGGGGGCGATCGACATGGGCGCGATGTTCGACCTGGTCGATACGCCCGCGACGATCCGCGATGCCGCCGACGCGAAGCCACTGGTCGTGACCCACGGCGCGGTGCGCTTCGACAATGTGCGCTTCGGCTATGGCGACGGGCGCGAGATCTTGCACGGCGTCGATATCGACGTGCCCGCCGGCACGACGTGCGCGGTGGTGGGATCGTCGGGGGCGGGCAAATCGACGCTCGCGCGGCTGATGTACCGGTTCTACGACGTCGGCGCCGGGCGGATCACCATCGACGAGCAGGATATTGCGCACGTGACCCAGGCCAGCCTGCGCAGCGCGATTGGCATCGTCCCGCAGGACACCGTGCTGTTCAACGACACCATCGGCTACAATATCGCTTATGGCCGCGAAGGCGCCGACGAGCGGGAGATCGTGCGCGCCGCCCGAGGCGCGGCGATATCGGGCTTCATCGAACGCCAGCACGAGGGCTATGCGACGCGGGTCGGCGAGCGGGGGCTGAAGCTGTCGGGCGGCGAGAAGCAGCGCGTGGCGATCGCGCGCACGCTGTTGAAGAACCCGCCGGTGCTGATCCTGGACGAAGCGACCAGCGCGCTGGACAGCCGGACCGAAAGCGACATTCTGGCGACGCTGGAGGCGATTTCGGCACGGCGCACGACGATCGTCATCGCCCACCGCCTGTCGACGATCGTCCATGCCGACCAGATCGTGGTGCTGGACGACGGCCGCGTGGCGGAGCGCGGCACCCACGCCGCGCTGCTGGCGCGGGGTGGGCTGTATGCCGAGATGTGGGCACGCCAGCAGGCCGAGCGCGAGGATGCGCTGGCGGCGGAGTGAAGTCCGTTGCCCCGGCGCCTGCCGCCGCCTAGATCGGCGGCGTGATGCTCGTTTCCTCTCGTGAAGTCGCGCCGCGCGACTTTTGGTGTGTCGCGTGAGCGATCCGTTGCCGATGTTGCAGAAGGTGTTCGGGTTCCCCGCATTCCGGGGCGTGCAGGCCGATGTCGTCGGGCGGGTGCTGGCGGGGCAGCGGACGCTGGCGGTGATGCCGACGGGGGCGGGCAAGTCGCTTTGCTATCAATTGCCGGCGGTGATGATGGCGGGGACGTGCGTGGTCGTGTCGCCGCTGATCGCGTTGATGCACGATCAGCTGCGGGCGGCGGAAGCGGTGGGCATCCGGGCGGCGACGCTGACGAGCGTGGACCAGAATCGGGCGGAGACGATCGCGCGATTCCGCGACGGTGCGCTCGACCTGTTGTACGTGGCGCCGGAGCGGGCATCCAATGCGTCGTTCCGCGAATTGCTGTCGTCCGCGCCGC
>DASTLZ010000092.1:0-14213 GCA_035714425.1 Sphingomonas sp. | reverse complement strand
GTGCCCGACTTGAACGCCGCCTTTTGCGCGTCGCGCCACGCATCGTGCTGCGGCGGGGCCGTGGTGTAATGGCCGTGGCAGTCGATGATGAGGGTCATGCGTGGCGATCCTGAAGAAGCGAGGCGAGCTTTGCAGCCAAGGTGGGCATGGGCGCGCGCGCGCGCGCGCCGATGTCGCGCTGACGCTCCACGATCGCGCGGGTCATGGCGGCGCCGGTGCCCAGCGCGTCGAGAGTGCGCACGACTTCCTCCATCTCGGCCGCGCGGCGCAGACCGTGGACCATCATGCGATCGAGGTTGTAATCGGCGCGGTCCGCCCAGCACGGCGGCGGCGGGCTGGCGTCGAGCGAGGCGAGGACGGGATCGAGCACGTCGGCCGCCTGTGCGGCGAGGACGCATTCGGCGGTGAGCGCCTCCATCCCCTTGACCATCACCGATCGGATCATCTTGATCGACGACGCGGTGCCGACCGGGCCGGGGGCGTGGCGCGCATGGGTAAGGCCGATCGCCGCCAGAGCCGCCCACAGCGCATCCGTCACGTGCGGGCCGCTGACCAGTATCGGCACCGCGCGGCCGGCGGGATGGACCGGGGCCATGACGGCGACGTCGACGTAGCGGGCGCCTGCGCCCTCGATCGCCTGCGCCGCGGTGCGCTTGGTCTGCGGCGCGACGCTGTTCATGTCGAGGTAAAGCGCGCCGGGTTCCAGCAAGGGTGCCGCCGCCTGGGCGACGACCAGCGCCTGATCGGCGGTGACGAGCGAGAGGACGATGTTCGCGCCGGCGAGCGCCTGGGCCAATTTGTCGCAGGGGGTGACGCCGGCGTGGGCGAAATCCGCGCGCTTGGCGGCGCGCGTGGCGGGATCGTCGGTCTTGCGATCGTAGCCGCGTGCCGCGGCACCGCCCGACAGCGCCGCACCTGCTTCCCCGAACCCGATGAAGGCGCAGTCGATGGCCATGCAGCGGCGTGTAGGATCGGGCGCGTGACGCGCGCCAATCACAAATGCCGGGGGGCTATTCGTTTTCCGGAAGCCTTGTCAGGCGGGCGGCATCCTCGATACAGGCGACGAAGCGGGCCTGCACCGCGGTGGGGCGCCAATCGCGCCTGGTGGTGATGCCGATCGTGCGGCGGGCGCGCGGCACCGGCGGGCCGATCAGCGCCAGCGCGCCGGTGCGCAGCTCCATCGCCACCTGATCGGGCGAAAGCAGGGTCAGCAGGTCGCTGTCGCGCAGGACGCCGCGGATGACCATGACGGAGCCGCATTCGATCGGCGCGGGCGGCGGCGCGACCCCGGCGAACATCGCGTCCCACAGGCTGCGCAAGGGCGTGCCGGCCTGGCCGACGATCCAGCCGTAGCAAGCGAGGGCGGCGAGCGTGGGGGCGGGGTCCTTCGCCAGCGGGTGGCCGGCGCGGGCGACGACGGCGATCTCGTCGACGAACAAGGCGCGTTGATCGAGGTCCGGCGGAGCCTCGTCCCGCAACGCGCCGACGGTCAGGTCGATGACGCCGTCGCGCAACGGCTCGACCAGTTCGCGCCACGAGCCTTCGACGACGACGATCTGCGGGGTGTTCGGCGCGCGCATGGTCGCGGGGTTGCTCGTGCCGCGCATGGTCGCGGCGATGGCATGGGGCACGATCAGTGCGCGCGACAGCGGCATGGCGCCGATGACGATGCGGCCGCCGTCGCCCTCCCCCGACAATTCGACGATCCCGGCTTCTATCTCACGCGCCGCAAGGCGGATGCCGCGGGCGATGCGCCGGCCCGCGGGGGTGAGCGCGACGCCGCGCCCGCGCCGTTCGACCAGCGCGGCGCCGCAGACCTGTTCCAGATCGCGCACCGCGCGGTGGACGGCGGGCTGGCTGAGCCCCTGCACGTCGGCTGCGCCGACGAAGCTGCCTTCGTCGGCCAGGCTCAGGAACGCGCGCAACTGGGTGGCGGTCATCAGCGTTTCGGGGCGCGCGAAGCCGCGGCCGGGGCGCAAAGCGTCGCGCGTCGCATCGGCGAGGCAGCGCAGCGCGGCGGCCGCGCGCACCGCCATCGCGCTGCCGTCGGGCGAGGGGCGGACGCCGCCGGCGTGGCGTTCGAGCAGGCTGGTGCCGAGTTGCGCCTCCAGCTTCGCCAGCCCTTGCGTCAAGGCGGGCTGGGACAGAGCGACCGCGGTGGCGGCGGCGCTGACGCTGCCCAGGTCGACCGTGGCGACGAGCGCGCGCAGGTGGCGCAGGTTGAGATCGAACGCGGCGACGGCCATCGCCGACGTATAGCAAAATCCTATCGCATGGCCAGCAATCCGGTTTGACGCGCGCCGCGCCTGCGGCGCAACGGATCGGCAGGTTACAGGAGAGCTTGCCATGACCGGACGCGTCGTTTGCACCATCGAACGCGCAGAGGCCGCCGCGATCGCCACGCTGGCGCAAGCCGGCGTCGCGACGGTCCACGAATCGCAGGGGCGCACCGGCCTGCTCGCGAGCCGGATGCGGCCGATCTATGCCGGCGCGCGGATCGCGGGTTCCGCCGTCACCATATCGGCGCCGCCGGGCGACAATTGGATGGTCCATGTCGCGATCGAGCAATTGCAGGCGGGCGACATCCTGGTGCTGGCACCGACCAGCCCGTGCGAGGACGGCTATTTCGGCGACCTGCTGGCGACATCGGCGATGGCGCGGGGGTGCCAGGGCCTGATTATCGATGCCGGCATCCGCGACGTGCGCGACCTGACCGAAATGGGATTTCCGGTGTGGTCCAAGGCGGTGTTCGCGCAAGGGACGATCAAGGCGTCGCTGGGATCGGTGAACGTGCCGGTCGTCTGCGCCGGCGCGGCGGTGATGCCGGGCGACGTGATCGTCGCCGACGACGACGGGGTGTGCGTGGTGCCGCGCGCGCAGGCCGCCGCGGTGGCCAAGGCGGCGGCGGAGCGCGGCGCCAACGAGGAAGCGAAGCGCAAGCGGCTGGCCGCGAGCGAGCTGGGCCTGGATATCTACGACATGCGCGGCAAGCTGGCAGCGATGGGGTTGCGGTATGAATGAGGGCGCCGGCGTGGCGTGCATGTGGATGCGCGGGGGCACGTCCAAGGGGGCGGTGTTCCTGGCGGACGATCTGCCGGCGGACCGCGATGCGTTCCTGTTGCGGATCATGGGATCGCCCGATCCGCGCCAGATCGACGGCATGGGCGGCGCCGATCCGCTGACCTCCAAGGTCGCGGTCGTATCGAGATCGGCGCGCGAGGGTGTCGACGTCGACTATCTGTTCCTGCAGGTCTTCGTCGACGAGGCGCTGGTGAGCGACAGCCAGAATTGCGGCAACATGCTGGCCGCGGTCGCCCCGTTCGCGATCGAGCGCGGGCTGGTGACGCCGGCCGGGGACGAGACGCGGGTGGCGATCTTCATGGTCAATACCGGGCAGATCGCGGTGGCGACGGTGGCCACGCCGGGCGGCAGGCCGACCTATGCCGGCGATGCGCGGATCGATGGCGTGCCGGGGACCGCGGCGCCGGTCCCGCTGGAATTTCGCGATACGGCGGGGTCGTCATGCGGGGCGTTGCTGCCCACCGGCCGTGCGGTGGACCGGATCGACGGCGTCGACTGCACCCTGATCGACAATGGCATGCCGTGCGTGGTGCTGCGCGCCGAGGATGTCGGCGCGACCGGATATGAGGACCGCGAGACGCTGGACGCCGCCGACGACGTGAAGGCGCGGATCGAGGCGATCCGGCTGAAGGCCGGGCCGATGATGAACCTGGGCGATGTGGCGGCGCAATCGGTGCCCAAGATGATGCTGGTCGCGAGCCCCAGGCACGGCGGCGCGGTGACGGTGCGCAGCTTCATCCCCAGGCGCGCGCATGCGACGATCGGCGTGCTGGGCGCCGTCAGCGTGGCCACCGCCTGCCTGGTGCCGGGATCGGCAGCCGCCGCGGTGGCGCAGGTGCCGGACGGCCCGACCAAGACGCTGTCGGTCGAGCATCCGACCGGCGAGATGAGCTGCGTGCTGACGCTGGACGACGCCGGGCAGGTCGCGACCGCGGCGCTGCTGAGAACCGCGCGCAAGCTGATGGACGGGGAGGTGTTCGCATGAGTCTCGACGAAAACGGGCGGGTGCGCAGCTGGACGCAGGCGCCGTCGAAGCCGGCGTTCGTGCCGCCTGAGGGCGCGGTCGATGCGCATTGCCATGTGTTCGGGCCGGCGGATCGGTTCCCGTTCAGCGCGAAGGCGAAATACCAGCCGCAGGACGCCGGGCCGGAGATGCTGTTCGCGTTGCGCGATCGGCTGGGCTTTTCGCGCAACGTGATCGTGCAGGCGAGCTGCCACGGCACCGACAATGCCGCGACGCTGGACGCGATCGCGCGCGCCGCGGGCCGCGCGAGGGGGGTGGCGGTGGTCGACCCGGCGATCGACGAGGCCGGGCTGCGCGCGCTGCACGACGGCGGCATCCGCGGCGTCCGCTTCAATTTCCTGAAACGGCTGGTCGACGATGCGCCCAAGGACCGGTTTCTGGACGTCGCCGGCCGTTTGCCCAAGGGGTGGCACGTCGTCGTGTATTTCGAAGCCGACATCCTGGCCGAGCTGCGGCCGTTCCTGGATGCCGTCCCGGTGCCGCTGGTGATCGACCACATGGGGCGACCGGATGTGGCGCAGGGGCCGGACGGCGCGGACATGCGGGCGTTCCGCGCGCTGCTCGACAGCCGGCCGGACGTGCATTTCAAGGCGACGTGCCCGGACCGGCTGGACCCGAACGGCGCGCCGTGGGACGATTTCGCGCGCGCGGTCGCCCCGCTGGTCGCCGATTATCCGGACCGTGCCTTGTGGGGCACGGATTGGCCGCACCCGAACATGCAGGATGCGGCTCCCGACGACGGCGCGCTGGTCGACATGATCCCGCGCATAGCGCCGACGCCCGCGCTGCAACGCAAGTTGTTGGTCGACAACCCCGATCGCCTCTATTGGTCCGACTGAGGGGGCATCCGCGGTCGCTTGGCAGCGGGCCGGTTCGGCCCTAGGCCATACCCTCGGGGGGGCGCAGATGGACGACACGAGGTCGAACACGGACCGGGCTCGGCATGCCGGGGAGCAGCAGGGCGGCGGGGCGGACGCGTCCATGCCGCCGCCATCCGTGCCGCCGCCATCCGTGCCGCCGCTATCCGTGCCGGAGGGGGCCGAGGCGCTCGACGCGGCGACGTGCCGGTCGCTGGCCGACAATCTGCCCACCTGCTGCTGGATCGCCAACGCGGACGGTTATGTCGTCTGGTACAACCGCCGGTGGCACATGCATTTCGGCACGACGCCCGCGCAGATGGAAGGCTGGGGCTGGCGAACGGTCTACGATCCCGCGGACGTGCCCGCAATCGTGGCGAACTGGACGGCGTCCGTCGCGACCGGCGAGCCGTTCGAACAGACGATGCCGATGCGCGGTGCCGATGGTGCGTATCGCCCGTTCCTGACGCGTGCGCAGCCGATGCGCGATGCGGACGGCGCGGTGATGCGATGGTTCGGCACGACCACTGACGTATCGGAAGAAGTGGCGATGCGCGACAACCTGCGCGCCGAACGGGATCGGCACCGGCAGGTGTTGGAGAACATGGGCGAGGGCTTCCTGCTGCTCGACGCGGACTTCACCATCCGTGCGGCGAACGCGGAGGCGGAGCGCCTGGCACAGATCCCGCGTGCGGCGTTGCTGGGGCGCACCGTGTGGCAGGTCTGGCCGTATCTGGAAGACAGCCCCACCGCCGTGCTCCAGAAGCGGATGATGGCGGAGCGGACGCGGGGGGAAATCGAGCACCGCGTGGTGCGCGCCGACGGCGAAGAGGTGTGGCTTGACCTGCGCGCGTTTCCGTCGGGCGACGGGCTGGCGGTGTTCTATCGCGACGTGACGGAGCGCAAGCGCGCCGCCGCGCTGCTCGCCGACAGCGAAGCCCGTTTCCGTGCGGCGGCGGAGACGATGCCCGGTTTCGTATGGACCGCCGACGAAGACGGCGCGATGGAATACGCCAGCCCGGCCTGGGCCCTGTATGCCGGCGTCGATCCGGAGGGGAGCATGCGCCGCGGCGGCGGCTGGGGCGATTACATCCATGCCGACGACGTGGCTCCCGTCTACGATGCGTGGAGCGAGGCGGTCGCGACCAAGCGGCCCTACGAAGCCGAGTTCCGGCTGCGCCGTCGCGACGGCAGCTATCGCTGGTGGCTGGCGCGTGCGCGCTGGTCCGGCGGGCGGTGGGTGGGCACGTCGACCGATGTCGATCACCTGGTCGCGGCGCGCGACAATCTGGCGCAGTCGCGCGGGCAACTGGCCAAGCTCGTCGAGGATCGCACCGCCGAGCGCGACCGGCTGTGGCGCTTCATTCCCGATCTGCTGATGACGGCGACGCTGGACGGCAGGCTGCTGAGCGTCAATCCGGCATGGACGGACGTGCTGGGGCATGACGAGGCCACGCTGCTGGCCGAACCGGTATGGGGATTGCTGCACCCCGACGATCTGTTCCCGGAGGATCTGGTGGAACTGCGCGCGGGGCGGGGGGTGCGGCGGCAGAACCGGCTGCGCACCGCAGCGGGCGCGTATCGCTGGTTCGACTGGGTGTGCACGCCGGAGGGCGACACCTTTTATGCCATCGCGCGCGACATCACCGAGCGCAAAGCCAAGGAAAGCGAGCTGGCGGAGGCGCAGGACGCGCTGCGCCAGAGCCAGAAGATGGAAGCGGTCGGGCAGCTGACCGGCGGGGTCGCGCATGATTTCAACAACCTGCTGACCGTCATCCGCGGCTCCATCGAGCTGCTTCAGCGGCCCGAGATCGGCGAAGAGCGGCGGCAGCGCTATCTGAGCGCGATATCGGACACCGCCGACCGCGCCACCAAGCTGACCGGCCAGTTGCTGGCCTTTGCCCGGCGGCAGAGGCTGACCCCCGAAGTGTTCGACGTGGGCGCCAGCCTGGACGCGCTGCTCGACATGATCCGATCGCTCACGGGCGCGCGGATCGAGGTGGTGCTCGACGTGCGCGACCGGCCGTGCTTCATCAATGCGGATCGCGGCCAGCTGGACACCGCGATCATCAACATGGCGGTAAACGCGCGCGACGCGATGGCCGGGCGCGGGACGCTGACCATCGTCGCGGCGCTGGCCGATGCGGTCCCGTCGGCGCGGGGCAGCGCGGCGGTGCCGGGCCGGTTCCTGACCATCGCGGTCGGCGACACCGGCACGGGCATCGCGCCGCAGGCGCTGGAGCGCATCTTCGAGCCGTTCTTCACCACCAAGGATGTCGGCCACGGCACCGGCCTGGGCCTGAGCCAGGTGTTCGGGTTCGCCAAGCAATCGGGCGGCGACATCGTCGTCGAAAGCCGGGTCGGCGCGGGCGCCACCTTCACCTTGTACCTGCCCGCGGTCGATGGCGGCGACGCGGTGCCGCGCATCGAGGACGTGCCCAGGCCCGACGCCAGCGACGCGCGCGCGTGCATCCTGGTCGTCGAGGACAATGCCGCCGTCGGCCGATTCGCGACCAGCGCGCTGGCCGATCTGGGGCACGAGACGGTGCTGGCGACCGACGGCATCACCGCGCTGGCCGAACTGAAAGGGCAGGCCGACCGTTTCGACCTGGTGTTTTCGGACGTGATGATGCCGGGCATGTCGGGCATCGACCTGGCCCGCGAGATCGCGAAGCGGCATCCGGGCCTGCCGGTGATCCTGGCCAGCGGATATAGCAGCGTGCTGGCGAACGGCGGCGCGGACGGGCTGACCCTGATCCAGAAGCCGTATTCGGTCGACACGCTGGCGCAGGCGGTGCGCAACGGCGCGCGGCGGCGGTAGGCTGGCGTTATCCGGGGAGCACGAACGACCCCGCGCTGCTGAAGGCAGGGCTATCGCATAGGACCAGCGGACACGCGGCAGGAACGAAGAAGATTTACATTCGCGCGGAGGCGCGGAGGGCGCGGAGGTGTCGCGCTCCGGGCGAACCTGCCGAGCAGCAACGCTGCTCCCGGTCCGACAGCCACCGAGAATAGGAAACGCTGCCCCGAAGCGGAACACCTCCGCGTCCTTCGCGCCTCCGCGTGAAACACTCTTCTCGCCGCGCGGGCCTCCTTTCCAGGCCGCGCCGATAAGAAGCAATTCCCTATGCGGTTGCCCGGCTCCTGAAGGGGGGCAATCTAGTCCGCCGCCGCCCCTGCCATGACGCGCAGCGGCGCTTGATCGAAGGTGAGGGGCCGGGCCGCGGGGCCGTACAGCACCGCGGCGAGGGCAGCGTGGAGCGTGGCGCCGGACCAATGAACCGTGACGCGGTCGCTGCGGATGCGGCGGTTGCGCGGATAGACGGGGGCGGAGACCCAACGCAGGTCGGCGGCGGCGCGGTGGCCGCCGCCGAGGCGGATGGCGGCCTTCGTGCGACCCGGCGCGGTGCCGCTGGCCATTATGCGACCCCGCGCGTCGCGGATCGCGATGCCGGGGGACGCGGGAAGAGTGCAATCGCGGCCGACGTTGCGGACCGAGATTTCGGTGCTGGAATGCGACATGCCGTTGAAATCGCCGTCGCGTCCGTCGACCGACAGGCGAAGCTGCGCCGTTCGGCAAACGGGCGTTTGCGGCGGCAGGGGCGCTGGCTGCGGCGGGGGGTGAGGGCGAGCAGGGCGGAGATGATCGGCATGCTTTGGTCCCGGTGGTTCGCCGTCGTCGTGGGCCGGGTGTCGTGAACGGATGCTGTCCGGCGCAAGGGTGGTGCGCGGGACGTTGCGTGGTCCTTTGCCGCGTTCGGGCGGGGTTTCGGGTCGGCGTCCTGGCGTGGCGGAGGTCGATCAAGGGAGATACCGATGCGCCTGTCGTTTTGCCGTGCGTCGATCGGCCTGATGCTGGCCACGTCCGCCACCACGGCGGATGCATCGAGCGAGGCTGCGTGGCGGGCGTTCGGCGCACGCGTGACGCGCGCCTGCGTGGCAGCGAGCGCCATCCCCAACCCCCGCGCCTCGACCATCGTCGGCTTCGACGATCGTGCAGGCATGGTGGCGATGCTGGTATCGGATCGCACCCGCGGCGCCACGCTGTCCCGGCTGTGCCTGTACGACAAGCGCACCAAGCGGGCGTATGTCGCCGACGCCGACGCATGGTCGGCGCCGCCGCAGCGGCGTTGAGCGCGGGATCGGTGTTTCTCGACTACGCTCGAAACGAACGGTGGGGGAGTGGGTCGGACTCGAACGAACGGTGGGGAGTAAGCTCGGACCTGATGTCGCGTTTCACGTGGCGAGCACCTGGCGCGGCCCGTTTCGCGCCAAACACTATGCAAATGCTATGCGCGGGGCGGCAAACCCGTCTCGCTAACTAATGCGGGGCCGGCCTAATCGCTTTCTCAAGAGGGGGCGTGGGCGGTTGGCCGGGGCCTTCGTCGTGGGAAGGCGGACAATACGAACATGCAGGATCTGCTGTGGATCGCGATCATGGCGGGATTGGTGGCGGCGACGCTGGCCTATGTCCGCTTGTGCGACAACGCGTGAGGGCGGCGGCATGACCATCGACCTCTGGCTCGCGGCCATCACCGCGCTCGGCCTTCTCGTCTATCTGGTGGCGGTGCTGATCCGTCCCGAACGCTTCTAGGGGCGCATCCATGACCTTGCAGGGCTGGTTCCTGATCCTTTCGTTCGTCGGCATATTGCTGGCGCTGACCAAGCCCGTGGGGCTGTGGCTGTTCGCGCTGTACGAGGGGCGGCGCACGCCGTTGCATGTCGTGTTCGGCCCGGTCGAGCGCGGCTTCTATGCGGCCGCGGGCATCGATCCCAAGGCGGAGCAGGGGTGGCGCCGCTACGCGCTGCACATGCTGATGTTCAACGTCGCGCTGATGGCGTTCACGTATGCCGTGCTGCGCTTGCAAGGCGTGTTGCCGGGCAATCCGCAAGGGTTGCCGGGGCTGTCGTCGCATCTGGCGTTCAACACCGCGATCAGTTTCACGACGAACACCAACTGGCAAAGCTATGGCGGGGAATCGACGATGTCGAACCTGAGCCAGATGCTGGCCCTGACCATCCACAATTTCATGTCGGCAGCGACCGGCATCGCGCTCGCCTTCGCGCTGTTCCGGGGCTTTGCGCGGCGGCAGATGGCGACGATCGGCAATTTCTGGGCCGACGCGACGCGCGTGACGCTGTACCTGCTGCTGCCGGTCAGCATCGTCTATGCGATCGTGCTGATCGCGGGCGGCGTGCCGCAGACACTGGCGGGCGTCGTCGGCGTCGACACGCTGGAAGGCGTGCGCCAGTCGATCCTGCTGGGGCCGGTGGCGTCGCAGGAAGCGATCAAGATGCTGGGCACCAACGGCGGCGGCTTCTTCAACGCCAATTCCGCGCATCCGTTCGAAAACCCCAGCGCGATCATCAACTTCATCCAGATGCTGTCGATCTTCGTCGTCGGGTTCGGCCTGACATGGTGTTTCGGCAAGGCGGTGGGCAACACGCGCCAGGGCTGGGCGATCCTGTCGGCGATGGTGATCCTGTTCCTGGCCGGCGTCACGGTGACCTATTGGCAGGAAGCCGCGGGCAACCCCGTGCTGCACCAACTGGGCGTCGCCGGCGGCAACATGGAGGGCAAGGAGGTGCGCTTCGGCATCGCGGCCTCCGCCTTGTTCTCCGTCATCACCACCGCGGCATCGTGCGGGGCGGTGAATGCGATGCACGACAGCTTCACCGCGCTGGGCGGGATGATCCCGCTGTTCAACATCCAGCTGGGCGAAGTCGTGGTCGGCGGCGTCGGCGCGGGCATCTATGGCTTCCTGCTGTTCGCCATCCTGGCGGTGTTCGTCGCCGGGCTGATGGTGGGGCGCACGCCGGAATATGTCGGCAAGAAGATCGAGAGCCGCGAAGTGAAGCTGGCGGTGCTCGCCATCGCCGTACTGCCGCTGATGATCCTGGGGCTCACCGCGATCAGTTCGGTTACCGCCGCCGGACTGGCGGGGCCGCTGAACAAGGGGCCGCACGGCTTCGGGGAGATCCTGTACGCCTTTACCAGCGCGGTCGGGAACAACGGATCGGCCTTTGCCGGGCTGACGGCCAATACGCCTTATTACAACGGGCTGCTGGGCGTCGCCATGTGGGTCGGCCGGTTCTTCATCATCGTGCCGATGCTGGCCATCGCGGGATCGCTGGCCGCGAAGAACTACACGCCGGAAAGCGCGGGATCGTTCCCGACGACCGGCGGCCTGTGGGTGGGGCTGCTCGTCGGCATCGTGCTGATCCTGGGCGGCCTGACCTTCCTGCCGAGCCTCGCGCTTGGTCCCATCGCCGATCATCTTGCGATGATCCGCGGCCAGCTGTTTTAAAAAAGGGCGTCATCATGGCACGCACGCCGACCAAATCCCTGTTCACCGCCGACCTGATCCTGCCCGCGATCGGCGATTCGTTCCGCAAGCTGTCACCGGCCCAATTGGTGCGCAACCCGGTGATGTTCGTCACCGCGTGCGTCGCCATGCTGCTGACGATCCTGCTGTTCGTCGGGCAGGACGGGCTGACGACCGCGTTCAAGCTGCAACTGGTGGTGTGGCTGTGGCTGACCGTGCTGTTCGGCACGTTCGCCGAAGCACTGGCCGAGGGTCGCGGCAAGGCGCAGGCGGCAAGCCTGCGCGCGACCAAGGCGGAACTGACCGCCAAGCGGCTGAAGGGGGATGGACGGGCCGTCGACCTGGTGCCGGCCAGCGCGCTGAAGGTCGGCGACATCGTGCTGGTCGAGACGGGCGACCTGATCCCGTCCGACGGCGATGTCGTGGCCGGCGTCGCGTCCGTCAACGAAGCCGCGATCACCGGCGAAAGCGCGCCGGTAATCCGCGAAGCGGGCGGCGACCGTTCGGCGGTGACCGCGGGGACGCGCGTGATTTCGGATGAAATCCGCGTCAAGGTGACGGTGGGGCCGGGCGAAGGCTTCCTGGACCGGATGATCGCGCTGGTCGAAGGGGCGGAGCGGCAGAAGACGCCGAACGAGATCGCGCTGACCATCCTGCTCGTCGGGCTGACGATCATCTTCCTGATCGCGGTCGGCACCATTCCGGCGTTCGCGGCCTATGCCGGCGGATCGATCCCGGTCGCGATCCTGGCGGCGTTGCTCATCACCCTGATCCCGACAACGATCGCGGCGCTCCTGTCGGCGATCGGTATCGCAGGGATGGACCGGCTGGTGCGGTTCAACGTGCTGGCCAAATCGGGACGCGCGGTGGAAGCCGCGGGCGACATCGACGTGCTGCTGCTCGACAAGACCGGCACGATCACCATCGGCGACCGCCAGGCGAGCGAGTTTCGCAGCGTCGGCGGGGTCAGCCCCGCCGAACTGGCCGAAGCGGCGCTGCTCGCCAGCCTGGCCGACGAGACGCCCGAAGGCCGATCGATCGTGGTGCTGGCGCGTGAGGCGTTCGGCGTCACGCTCGCCGCACTGCCGGCGGGCGCGGAGGTGATCCCGTTCACCGCCCAGACGCGGATCTCCGGCGTGCGCAGCGACGGATCTTTGGTCCAGAAGGGCGCGGTCGATTCGATCCTGCGCGCCAATCCGGGCTCCGGCGAGACTGCGGCCGCGACCGAACTCCGCCGCGTGACCGACGAGATCGCACGCGCCGGCGGCACGCCGCTGGCGGTGGCGCAGGACGGCCGTCTGCTGGGCGCGATCTTCCTGAAGGACGTGGTCAAGGCGGGCATCCGCGAGCGCTTCGGCGAATTGCGGCAGATGGGCATCCGCACGGTGATGATTACCGGCGACAATCCGCTGACCGCGGCCGCCATCGCCGCCGAAGCCGGGGTCGACGATTTCCTGGCGCAGGCGACGCCGGAAGACAAACTGGCGCTGATCCGCAAGGAACAGCAGGGCGGGCGGCTGGTCGCGATGTGCGGCGACGGCACCAACGATGCGCCGGCACTGGCGCAGGCCGATGTCGGCGTGGCGATGAACACCGGTACGCAGGCCGCGCGCGAGGCCGGCAACTTGGTCGACCTGGACAGCGACCCCACCAAGCTGATCGAGGTCGTGGGGCTGGGCAAGCAATTGCTGATGACCCGCGGCGCGCTGACCACCTTCTCGGTCGCCAACGACGTCGCGAAATATTTCGCGATCATCCCGGCGATGTTCGTCGCGCTATATCCCGGGCTGGGCGTGCTCAACGTCATGGGGCTGTCGACGCCGCAATCGGCGATCCTGTCGGCGATCATCTTCAACGCGCTCATCATCCCGCTGCTCGTGCCGCTGGCGCTGAAGGGCGTGGCGTACAAGCCGATGGGAGCAGGGCCGCTGCTGGCGCGCAACCTGGCCGTCTATGGGCTGGGCGGGCTGGTGGCGCCGTTCATCGGGATCAAGCTGATCGATCTGGCGGTCGGCGGGCTGGGGCTGGCGTGATGCGAGCGGTGACCGTCACGCGATTGGCACCGGCCCGGCGAAAGCCGGGGCCCAGTTGGGAGACGTTGGTGACGAAGCGCGGTGCCCGGTTACATCGGCCTTCCCCACTGGCCCCCGGCCTCCGCCGGGGTGGTGGCGAGGGCGGGTTCGCTGGCGTGATCGAAGCGACCACCGTCGCCCCAGCGCAGGCTGGGGTCTTCCTGTACCACGCGTGCATTCTATGGCACGAGACCCCGGCCTGCGCCGGGGTGACGAACGACAAGGATCATCGGCATGGGTAACGATTTCACCACCGCTCTGCGCCCCGCGATCGTGATGACGATCCTCTTCGCGCTGTTGCTCGGGATCGGCTATCCGTTGGCGATGACCGGTGTCGGACAGGCGATCTTTCCCGCGCAAGCGAACGGCAGCCTGGTCGTGCAGGACGGCCGGGTGATCGGATCGACGGTCGTGGGCCAGGCCTTCGTCAGCGACCGCTATTTCCAGACACGACCGTCGGCGGCCGGCAAGGGCTATGACGGGCTGGCGTCTTCGGGATCGAACCTGGGGCCGACGAGCCAGGCGCTGGTCGACCGGGTGAAGCCGGACGTGGCGAAGCAGCAGGTGCACGGGGTGCGCGGCGCGTTGCCGGCCGATCTGGTCACCACGTCGGGATCGGGGCTGGACCCCGATCTGTCGCCGGCGTCCGCGCTGGTTCAGGTGGTGCGGGTGGCGCGGGTGCGCGGCCTGCCCGATGCACGGGTGCGTGCGCTGGTCGACCAGCATGTCGATGCGCCGCTGCTGGGCATATTGGGTGAGCCGCGGGTCAACGTGCTGGCGCTGAACCGCGCGCTGGACGCGCTGGGCAGCCGTTGAGCGAGGGGGGCAGCCGGTGAGCGAGGGGGGGCAGCCG
>DASTLZ010000091.1:0-3387 GCA_035714425.1 Sphingomonas sp. | reverse complement strand
CGTCCGCCCTTCGCTCGGCGATCGCTTCGCAAGTCGCCTCGACCCCATCGACGATCAGGTCCGCCTCGGCGAGGGTAAGCGTGAGCGGCGGAAGGATACGGACGCAATTGTCGCCGCATCCCGACAGCAGCAGCCGCTGGTCGCGCGCGGCGGCCATGAAGTCGCGGTTGTGGGGCAGCAGCTTCAGCCCGACGAGCAGCCCCTTGCCGCGCAGCTCGACAATCGCGTGCGGCTGGCGCGCCGCGACTTCCCTCAGGCGGCCGCGCAGATGGTCGGCGACATGGCGGGCATGGGCGAGCGTCGCGTCGTCGGCGATGATGTCGAATGCCGCACCGGCGACGGCCATCGCCAGCGGGTTGCCGCCGAAGGTCGAACCGTGCGCGGACAACGTCATCCCGCGCGCCGCGTCTTCGGTCGCGAGGCAGGCGCCGACGGGAAATCCGCAGCCCAGCGCCTTCGCCAGCGCCATGATGTCTGGCACGGCATCGTCGAACCACTGGTGCGCGAACAACCGCCCCGTGCGGCCCATGCCGCTCTGCACTTCGTCATGGATCAGCAGCAAGCCGTGGTCGCTGCACAGCCGCCGCAGGCGCTGGAGGTCGTCGCCCGAAAAGGCGCGCGCGCCGCCTTCGCCCTGCACCGGCTCGACGATCACGGCGGCGGCGGTGGGCCGCGCGACCGCTTCGGCAAAGGCCGCGTGATCGTCCATGGCCACCTGGATGAAGCCGGGCATCGCCGGGCCGAAGCCGTCGAGATAGGCGGCGTTGCCGGAGGCGTTGATCGCCCCATAGGTGCGCCCGTGGAACGAGCCATGGAAGCCGATCACGTCGACGCGATCGGGTGCGCCGCGATGGGCGTGATGGCGGCGCGCGGTCTTGATCGCGCACTCGACCGCCTCGGTCCCGGTATTGCAGAAGAACACCCGCTCGGCGAAGCTGGCCGCGACCAGCTTCTGCGCCAACGCCTCCTGCCCTGGGATGCGCAGCGCGTTGGAGACGTGCCAGAGCCTGCCTGCCTGGTCGGTGAGCGCCGCGACCAGTGCAGGGTGGGCATGGCCGAGCGCGTTGGTCGCGACCCCGCCTATACAGTCGAGCCAGCGCTGCCCGGTGTCGTCGATCAGCCAGATGCCTTCGCCGCGAAGCGGTGTGACGGGGGCGGGATTGTAGACTGGCATGATGATCGGGCTGGGCATCGGCGACCTCCTGTGCGGCTCCTTCATTCCGATTGACGCATGTTCCCGCGTAGGCAAAACGTCAAACCGGCGCATCTTGATGAGGGAACGGAATGAAGGACGCCAGTCGCCGCTTGCTGCCGCCGATGGCGATGCTTCACAGCTTCGCGGCGGCTGCGCGCCACGGCAACTTCTCGCGCGCCGCCGACGATGTCGGGCTGACGCAGGGCGCGATCAGCCGCCAGGTCGCGGCGCTGGAGGAATGGCTGGGGCTCGCGCTGTTCGATCGCCGCGGCAGGCGCGTCGCCTCGACCGATGCGGGCCGGGCCTATGCCGCGGCGGTGGAGACTGCGCTGGCGGGGCTGCGACAGGCGACGCGCCGCGCGATCGAGCATCCGGCGGGGCGGGTGATCGAGCTGGCGACATTGCCAAGCTTCGGGATGCGGTGGCTGGCGCCACGGCTGCCCAAGCTCTCCGCGCGACACCCCGATCTGATCGTCAACTTCACCGCGCGCGTGGACGAATTCAGCTTCGCGGACGAGGCGTTCGATGCGGCTATCCACTTCGGGCGTCCAAACTGGCCGGGTGCGGAGCATGACCTGCTGTTTCGGGAAACGGCGATCCCTGTCGTCGCGCCGGCGCTGGCGGCGGCGATCCGTGAGCCCGGCGATTTTGCGAAGGTGCCGCTGCTGGTGCAGAGCCTGCGCCGGGATGCGTGGCAGCGATGGTTCGGTCAAGCGGGCAAAAACGTGGTGGCGCCGCCGCCCGCGGCAAGCTTCACGCACTTCCTGATGCTTGCACAGGCGGTGGCGGCAGGGGCGGGCGCGGCGCTCATTCCCAGCTTCCTGATCGAGCCCGAGCTTGCGGCGGGGACCCTCGTCGCCCCGTTTACGATCGGCCTGCCCAGCGACCGCGCCTATTATCTGGCCTACCCGTCCGCTGCGCTGGATCGGCCGGGGATGGCGGAACTGCGGGGGTGGATGCTCGACGAGGCACACGCCTAGCGGTCGAGGACGTCGAAGCTTCGGCGAAGCGCGATCTGACTCGCGGCGCGGCGCGGCGCGTTCTGCGCCGGACCCGCGGACGCCAGCGTCAGCGCGAGGACCGCCGACAGCATTCTAACGTGGCGTGTAGCTCAGCACGCCAACCTTCACGTCACATCTGCCAAGCCGACCCCGCCGTCATCGTCGGTGATCGGCCTGTCCGGAAGCTGTCGGCGTGTCAGTTGGCGAGATATTTGCCGAGAAACACCAGCGCCGCGTCCTGCGCATCGCGCCCTGCGTCGCTGTCGACCTGCGCGAACAGATGGCCGCCGGGGGCCATGTCATAGATTTTCGACTCAAAGATCTTGCCGCGTGATCGAAGCACGTCGATCAGCCGCCCAGCGTGAAGATCGACGGGGACGCTGCGATCGCCCGTGGTGCCCTGGATCAGGATCGGGGTCTCGATCCTGTCGACGTGGTTGATCGGCGACACGTCCATGTACGCGGCGATGTCCTGCGCGGGCGTCTTGCCGCAGAACCGCGGCTGTTTGGCCAGATCGTCGCCGCGAAAGCCGGGCTTATACGCCGTGTAGGCGACCATGTCGGTGATGCCGACGTTGCTGACCGCCGCCTTGAACAGTTTCGGGAAGCGTTGGATCGCCAGCACCGTCCAGCGCCGCAAGCATCATGGCAAGGCAGCGCGCGATCATATCGTCCCCCCAAAGCCGTCATCCGGCCCCTTGGGCTAGGTTCCGGCGGCTGTCAGCATCCTGTCAGGCGTCCATCAGGGGCGCTGTCACTGCCTGATCAGGACCGGGCGCCCGCCTCGCGGCGCCGTCACCCGAGTTTAAGGCACCGTCCAGGACAAGGCCTGCGTCCGGGTTGGCCGTCCTGTCGTCGCGGACCAAGTCATGCCCTGACGCTTAGAAATTGACGAGCAGGTTGAGGCGCAGCCGGTCGCGCCAGTCGCCCGGGATGCCACCGCCAGGACCGGCCGGATCCTTGACGCGATAATGATAGTAGGTCGCGTTCAGGATGATCTTGTCGAACACGACATAGTCGCCGCTCAGGCCGTGCAGCAGATAGTTGGTGGCAAGGTTGAGATTGTCGTGGCTGAATGCCGCGAACACGGCGTCGGTTTCCACCGACATATGCGTGTAGCCGAACCGCCAGTCGCCGCGCCTGGCGGCGCGACCGACGCTGATCGCACCGCTGTAACCGGTGTCGGCCCTG
>DASTLZ010000090.1:0-1616 GCA_035714425.1 Sphingomonas sp. | reverse complement strand
CGTTTTCGATGCGGGCCAGCCGTTCGCGATCCGAGCGATAGCGGACGCCTGCGGTCACATCGAGGTTGCGGGTCAGCGAATAGGAGCCGCCCACGTCGAGCGAATAGGTGGGCACGTCCTCCACCATCCGTGGCACGACGGGCGTGGCGAGCGCGTGATCGGCAGCGGCCTTTACCCGCGCGCCGAAGCGTGCGCCGGTGTAGCTCAAGCCGATGTCGAATGCTTCGCGGCTACCCGGCTGGACGCCGGCATCGATGCGCTTCACGTCACCCGACACCGCGAATCGCTTCCAGCCCACTGCGACGCCCAGATTATAGGCGATGGGCGCGATGCCGCCGGAGGCCGGCGCGACGCCGGCCATCCGCGAAGCATCAACTGCGCGGACCGAGCGTGCGCGCACCGCAACGGTGATCGCGCGGCTGCCGGCACGTGTCTGGGCCGGGGTGAAGCGAAAGCCGTCATCGACCAGGCCGCTGCGCGCGAAGACGGCGGCGAGCCGAGGATCGGCGGCGGCGGGTGTGAACGTCCCCGCGCTGTGGATGACGGGAGGTCCATTGCGCTGAACGATGCGCTGGGTGCGTTCGGACGCGCCAAAGGCGGGCGCGACGGCGGCGGTGCAGGCGACGATCGCCCCCAACGCCATGCCGGCCACGATACGGCCCCTGTTCACCCGCCCAAAATTCACGTCCGTCCCCTTCGAGTCCGTCTTGCCCGGACCCTTCCCGTAAAACGCGCCTAGCATGAATCGGATGAAGGCAAATACCATTAGGCCACGAATTTTGTCGGAGTGTTGCCCGCGATCCACAGCGGCCCCACGCCACCCCCGAAACGCGGCACTTTGCGGGCGGCTTGCAGGGGGAAGGGCGCGGATGTAGGGCGTTGCCGCAACCGTCATATGCTAGGATTACTCCCATGAACCGTCCCTCGTCGTCGGCCCTGCCGATCATCGTGGCGATCGGCCTCGCCCTGACTAATGGTGCCTGCGCGCGGGGCGGCGATCGGCCCAAGGGCGACATGGCCGCGTCGAAGATCACCACGATCGGGGTCAACAGCTATCTGTGGCGGGCCAGCTTGGACACGCTGTCGATCATGCCGCTGCTGCAGACCGATTCGAACGGCGGCGTCATCGTGACCGACTGGTATGTGAACCCGCAGACGCCGGGCGAGCGGATCAAGGTGACGGTGTCGATCCTCGACCAGGATCTGCGCGCCGATGCGCTGCGCGTCGCGGCGCTGCGCCAGGTGAACCAGGGCGGGCAATGGGTCGCCGCGCCGGTGATGGCGGCGACGACGCAAAAGCTGGAAGACATCATCCTGACCCGCGCCCGCGACCTGCGCCGCGCGTCCATCGCCGGATAAGCGACGCATGACATCACGCTTCAACGCGCTGAAGGCGGATGCGGCGTGGCAGCAGGTGTGGGACGATCGTCGCACCTTCGCGGCCGACGACGCGAGCCCGAAGCCCAAGACCTATGTGCTGGAGATGTTCCCCTATCCATCGGGGAAGATCCACATGGGCCATGTCCGCAATTACACGATGGGCGACGTGCTGGCACGCTATCGGCGGATGACGGGGCACGAAGTGCTCCACCCGATGGGGTGGGACGCGTTCGGGA
>DASTLZ010000089.1:0-2252 GCA_035714425.1 Sphingomonas sp. | reverse complement strand
GATCAGCGCGATCGCGGCGGTAATATCTTCGGCAGCAGGGGCGACCTGGGGCCGCGGGCGCAACGTGGGGATGCTGGGCACGACGCCTGAAACCGTTGCAGCGAACACGTCGGGCGGGATGCAGATATGCGCAACGCCGCGCGCGCCATACGCTTCGGCGATCGCTTGGTGAAAAACCGCGGGCGCTTGTTCCGCCGCACCGATCGTTTGGGTGTAGACGGCGACGTCGCGGAACAGCAGGTCGGGATTGTCCTCCTGCAGATAGTCTGTGCCGCGCAGATGCGAGGCCACCCCGCCGGATATCGCGAGCACGGGCGCATGGTCCTTGCGCGCCTCGTACAGCCCGGGGACGAGATGGTTGCCGCCAGGGCCCGTCGTGCCGCAGCAGACAGCGAGCCGGCCGGTCAGCTTCGCCTCGCCTGCGGCAGCGAGCGCAGCACCCTCCTCGTGGCGAACGCCGATCCATTCGATCCGGTCCTGCCGCCGGATCGCGTCGGTGAACGGATTGAGCGCGTCGCCGACGATCCCGAAGACCTGCCGGACGCCGATTTCGGCAAGTGTTTCCACCAAAAGCTCGGCAACGGTCGATGTCATGGGACGCTCCGGATCAACAGTAAGTGAATGAACCAACGCGTGAGACCATGCGTCCCACATTTCGTAAGATCGAAGCCGTCAAAGCGGCGACTTGAAGCCGCCATGCTGTGCGCCGTGCGCCGCGGTCATCGGCATCATGTTGTGGTTGAGATGGTCCATGATCCAGATCGACCCGAACAGCATCAGCCCAACCACGAACACGCCGAAGGTCAGCGCGATCAGGTTGTTGGTATTGTCCGGCCCGCTGGTGGTATGGAGGAAGAACACCAGGTGCACGCCCATCTGCGCGATCGCGAGCGCGATCAGCGCAGCAGGGATCGCCGGCGCCCAGACCAGCGAGCTGCCGACCGTCATGAACGAGCCGATGGTCAGCAGCGCGGACAGGCCCAGCCCGATCGTATAGCCCGAAACCCCACCGATCGCGCCGTGGCCGCCGGACGTGTCTTCACCGGGAGCCGCGTCGTTGCGATCGCTGGCATCCGCTTGGTCGTTCATTGCGCCTGTCCCAACAAATAGACGATCGTGATCAGCGCCACCCAGACGATGTCGAGCGCGTGCCAGAAGAGATTGAAGCACGTTAGCCGGCGCATGACGTCGGCGCGAAAGCCCTTTACGAAGATCTGCGCCATCATCGTCGCCAGCCATAACAAGCCGATCCCGACATGCAGGCCATGGCACCCGACGAGCGCGAAGAACGCCGACAGGAACGCGCTACGCTGCGGTCCTGCCCCCTCCGCGATCATCTGCGCGAATTCCTGGACCTCGAGAAACAGGAACACGGCGCCCAGCAACCCGGTGACTAGCAATCCGATCTGGGTCCACGCCATGTTGCCGCGCGCGGCCGCGATCCCGGCCAGCCCGCAAGCATAGCTGGACAGGAGCAAGCACGCGGTCTCCCACTTCACACGGCCGAGATCGAACAGGATGTCGCCTTCCGGACCACCCGCAGTCGCGCCGGCCAGCACCGCGTAGGTCGCGAAAAATCCCGAGAACATCACGATGTCGCTGAGCAGGAAGATCCAGAAGCCGTATCCGGTGATGATCCGCTTGGAGGCGGGGCCCCCTTCGCCGTGGCCGGTCGATCCGTTCCCGCCTCTATCGTGCCCGCCGCCGCGATGGCCCAACGCGTAGGGATCGGCTCCGCGGGTCATGCTGGCTTCACCAGGTCGGCGAGCCACGCCTCGCGTGCGGCGCGGCGTGCACGATCGATGCGGCCTACTTCCTCGGCGGGCACGTCGAACTCGGCGACGTCACGCCACGCGAACGCGACGAACGTCGCATAGGCGCCGAGAAGGCTGACGATCACCAGCCACCAGATGTGCCAGATCAAGGCAAAACCGGTCAGCGTCGCGACGAATGCGGTCACGAAGCCCGTCGGCGAGTTTCGTGGCATCTCGATCGCTTCGTAATGCGGCTCGTCCGCCAATCGCTCGGCCTCGATCGCACGTTGTTTGACGCCCCAATAGACTTCCTCCCCCGACACGTCGGGCAGCACGGCGAAGTTGAAGTGGGGCGGCGGCGACGAGGTCGACCATTCGAGCGAACGGCCATCCCAGGGATCTCCGGTGACGTCGCGCAGGGCCTCGCGGTTACGAATGCTCACCACCAGCTGCATGACTTGGCAGAAGACGCCGACCAGCATCACGGCAACGCCGAAG
>DASTLZ010000088.1:0-4497 GCA_035714425.1 Sphingomonas sp. | reverse complement strand
ATCGCGGCGGCTGGGGTGTCCTGACCGGTCAGCCCGCCGCATTGCGCCGGCTTCCGGGCTGTCGTTGCTGCTTTCATGATCGTCGCACTGCGCGATCATCGGACGGTGCCGCCACCTTGCCCGCCGAATTGCTGAACCGGGATGTCGGCCTAATGCGGGGTCGCGAACCAGATCACGTGCTTTGGCCCCTTGCCGTTCTGGCGCGCGGCGACCCGCACTTCGTCCACCGCAAAGCCGGCCTCGCCCAGCCGCCGGGCGAAGGCGGCATCGGGCGCGGCGGACCAGATGGCCAGGACGCCACCCGCCGCCAACGCGGCGCGCGCCTTGGCCAGGCCGCGGGCGGAATACAGCCCGTCGTTCCCCGGCCGTGTCAGGCCGTCGGGGCCATTGTCGACGTCGAGCACGATGGCGTCATAAGCACCGGAACCGCGTGCGATCGCAGCCCCCACGTCCTCGATCGTCACAGCCACGCGGGGATCGTCGAGGCAGCCGGCGGTCAGCGCCGCCATCGGCCCACGCGCCCAGGCAATGATGTCGGGCACCAGTTCGGCGACGGTAATCCGTGCGTCCTGGCCCAGTTCGGCCAGCATGGCGCGCAGGGTGAAGCCCATGCCATATCCGCCGATCAGCACCCGCGGTGCGGATCGCGCAGCCAGGCGCGCGCACGTCCGGACACCCAATGCTTCCTCCGAGCCGCTCATCCGCGTGCTCATCAGTTCGTTGCGTTCCAGCACGATCATGAAATCGCCGCCGTGCTGGACCAATCGCAGAGGCGGGCCGCCGGGTACGTCGGCGGTCGCGATCAGCGTTCGTGGAATCAACGCTTGCGGCCTTTCCGCGCGGCATAGCGCGCGTCGCGAGCGGCTTTGCGCTCCGCTTCGGTGGGCTTGGCCCTGCTCGGCTTCGCGCGCGCAGCTGCTTCCGTTGCGGCAACTTCGGCGGCGGCTTCCGCCGCTGCATCGGCCTCCGCCTGCGCTGCCGCTTCTGCTTCGGCCTTGGCGGCGGCGGTGGCTTCGGCCTCGGCTTGCTTAGCGGCAAGCTTGGCGGCGCGCTTGTCGGCGGCTGCGCGATCGCGTGCTTCGGCTGCGGCCAGCCGTGCTGCGACGACGGCCGGGTCCGGCGCGGGCTTCGCACGCAGTTGTTCCAATGCGCGCTGCTTGGCGTCGCGCGCGGCCGCAGTACGCTGCGTGAAATCGGGAGATTTGAACCCTGCCATCTTAGATCCTTGGTTTCCTCTGGACGTGGCCGGCTCGCGCAAACCGGCAGATATGATGTCATGCGTGCGCGCCGCCCTATAACCCGGCGCGCCGGAAGGATAGACACCGTGGTTCGGACGCATGTGCGCGAAGCGATCGGTATGCGCCGCGTCAGGCCGCGATCGAACGGGGCTTGCTCGCACCTCGCCTTAGGCGCAAGACCGCGCCGCCAATCAGGAGAGACCATGAGAACGGTAGATCATGTGATTGTCGGGCAAGGCGAAAACGCCGCCGACACGACCCGCACGGGTGACATCTTCGATCCCAACACCGGTGCCGTGCAGGCCAGGGTCCGGCTGGGCACCCAGGCCGATCTTGACCGCGCCGTCGCCGCGGCACAGGCCGCGCAGCCCGGTTGGGCCGCCACGAATCCTCAGCGCCGGGCGCGCGTGATGTTCGAATTCAAGCGGCTGGTCGACGCCAATATGGACGAACTCGCCCATCTGCTGTCGTCCGAACACGGCAAGGTGATCGCCGATTCGAAAGGCGATATCCAGCGCGGACTGGAAGTCATCGAATTCTGCTGCGGCATCCCGCACATCCTGAAGGGCGAATATACCCAGGGCGCCGGCCCCGGCATCGACGTCTATTCGATGCGCCAGCCCCTGGGCATCGGCGCGGGCATCACGCCGTTCAACTTTCCCGCGATGATCCCCCTGTGGATGTCCGGCGTTGCCATCGCCACGGGCAACGCGTTCCTGCTCAAACCGTCGGAGCGCGACCCCAGCGTGCCGGTGCGACTGGCCGAGCTGTTCCGCGAAGCCGGGCTGCCCGAAGGCATCCTGCAAGTCGTTCACGGTGACAAGGAGATGGTCGACGCCATTCTGGATCATCCCGCAATCGCGGCGGTAAGCTTCGTCGGATCGTCGGACATCGCGCATTACGTCTATCGCCGCGGGGTCGCGGCCGGAAAGCGCGTGCAGGCGATGGGTGGTGCCAAGAACCACGGCATCGTCATGCCGGACGCGGACCTGGACCAGGTCGTCGCCGATTTGTCGGGTGCCGCCTTCGGCTCGGCAGGCGAACGCTGCATGGCGCTGCCCGTCGTCGTGCCGGTGGGGGAGAAGACGGCCGACGCCTTGCGTGCCAAGCTGATCCCCGCCATCGCCGCGTTGCGCGTCGGGGTGTCGACCGACGTCGACGCGCATTACGGCCCGGTCGTGAACGCCGCCCATAAAAAGCGCATCGAGGACTGGATTCAGACCGGCGTGGACGAAGGCGCCGAACTGGTCGTCGACGGCCGCGGCTTTGCGTTGCAGGGGCACGAACAGGGCTTCTTCATCGGCCCGTCGCTGTTCGACCATGTCACGCCCGACATGAGCGCGTATCGCGAAGAAATCTTCGGCCCCGTCCTCCAGATCGTGCGCGCCGACGATTTCGAACATGCGGTGCGGCTGCCCAGCGAGCATCAATATGGCAACGGCGTCGCCATCTTTACGCGCAACGGCCATGCGGCCCGCGAATTCGCCGCGCGGGTCAACGTCGGCATGGTCGGCATCAACGTGCCGATCCCCGTGCCCGTCGCGTATCACACGTTCGGCGGGTGGAAGCGCAGCGCATTCGGCGACACCAACCAGCACGGGATGGAAGGCGTCAAGTTCTGGACCAAGGTGAAGACGGTGACGCAGCGTTGGCCGGATGGCGGCGCGGATACGCTGGGGGGTGATGCCGCCAACGCCTTCGTCATTCCGACGATGGGCTGATCCGATGACCGATCAATTCGACCTGACCGACGACCAGCGCGAGATCCAGGATCTGGCGCGGCGCTTTACCGCCGATCGCATCACGCCCCATGCCGGCGAATGGGACGAAAAGCACATCTTCCCGCGCGGGACGATCAAGGCCGCGGCCGAACTGGGCTTCGCCGCAATCTACGTCAGCGAGCAATCGGGAGGCATCGCGCTGGGTCGGCTGGAAGCCGCGCTCATCATGGAGGCGATGGCCTATGGCTGTCCCTCGACCTCCGCCTTCATTTCGATCCACAACATGGCGGCGTGGATGATCGACCGGTTCGGCACCGATGCGGTGAAGGCCAAATATCTGCCCGACCTCGTCGCGATGGACCGTCTCGCCAGTTATTGCCTGACCGAGCCCGGCTCCGGCTCCGACGCCGCCGCGCTGAAAACGCGTGCGGTGAAGGACGGCGACGATTGGATCGTCACCGGATCGAAGCAGTTCATTTCGGGCGCAGGCGAAAACGAAGTCTATGTGACGATGGTCCGCACCGGGGAGGATGGGCCGAAGGGCATTTCCTGCCTGGTGATCGAGCGCGATATGCCGGGCGTCAGTTTCGGCGCGAACGAGCGCAAGCTGGGCTGGCATTCGCAACCGACCCGGCAAGTGATCTTCGACGGCGTGCGCGTGCCGGGCGAAAATCTGGTCGGCGGGCTCGGCGAAGGGTTTCGCATCGCGATGATGGGCCTGGACGGGGGGCGGCTGAACATCGGCGCCTGCTCGCTGGGCGGCGCGCAACGCTGCCTCGACGAAGCGGTCCGCTATACCAAGGATCGCACGCAGTTCGGCACGCCCATCGCCGATTTCCAGAACACGCAATTCATGCTCGCGGACATGGCGACCGAATTGGAAGCGGCACGCGCCTTGCTGTACGTCGCCGCGGCGAAAGTGACGGCGAATACACCCGACAAGACGCGGTTCGCGGCGATGGCGAAGCGCCTTGCGACCGACACCGGCTCGTCGGTCGTAGATCGTGCGCTGCAATTGCATGGGGGCTACGGCTATCTGATGGATTACCCGATCGAACGCTTCTGGCGCGATTTGCGCGTCCATTCGATCCTGGAAGGCACCAATCAGGTGATGCGCATGATCGTCGGCCGCGATCTGGTGCGCCAATGATGACCGACAACGTCCTGATCGAGATCGAAGGCGCCTTGGGCCGCCTCCGCCTGAACCGGCCAAAGGCGCTGCACGCACTGGATTTGCCGATGTGCGAGGCGATCCTCCACGCGCTCGTCGGTTGGGTGGAGAACGCGGACGTGCGCGCCATCGTCATCGATCATGCCGAGGGGCGCGGCTTTTGTGCCGGCGGCGATATCCGCATGATCTCGACGTCCGGCGCTGCGGACGGCGAAGCGGCACGGGCGTTCTTTTATGCCGAGTATCGGATGAATCACCGGCTGTTCACCTATGCCAAGCCGATCGTGGCGTTCATGGACGGGATCACGATGGGCGGCGGCGTCGGGCTCGCATTGCCGTGCCGGTTCCGGGTCGCGACGGAGAACAC
>DASTLZ010000087.1:0-3257 GCA_035714425.1 Sphingomonas sp. | reverse complement strand
CGTTGCGGATCATGTCGAAGCCATGCGCAGCGTAATCCAGCGCCGCCGCCCCATCAATGATCGCGATCCGCCGCGCGAACGCCACGCCCGACAGCGCGGTGGCGACGTGGAGGCCGAGCGGCTTGCCCAGGAAATCCTGCGCCAGCTTGTTCGCTGCGCCGAAGCGGGACGACAGCCCTGCGGCGAGCAGGACGAGGATCGTGTCTTCAGCGGCGATCATGGAACGCGCCGATCATCGCGGCGGCGACCGACAGCGCGATTTCGGACGGGCCGATCGCGCCGATATCGATGCCCACCGGCGCGTCGATCCGATCGATCGCATCGGCCGCCAGCCCGGCCGCGGCGAGCCGCTCGCGCCGCGCGGCGTGGCTCTTGCGACTGCCCAGCGCGCCGACATAGGCGGCGTCGGTGGCCAGCGCCGCGATCAGCGCCGGATCGTCGATCTTGGTGTCGTGGGACAACGTGACCACCGCGGTCGATCGGCCGGGGCGATAGGATGCGACGGCTTCGTCGGGCCAGCGATCGTCGAGAGTCACGCCGGGAAAGCGCTCCTGCGTCAAGAAACGCGCGCGCGGATCGATGACGATCGTGTCGATGCCCAGCGTCGCGGCGAGCGCGGCCAGACTCTGCGCGATCTGCACCGCGCCGACGATCAGCAGGCGGCGAGGCGGATCGTAGCGGTTGACGAAAATCTCGCCGGTCGACAGCGGCCGTGCGTCCGAATGGCCGGTGGCCAGGTCGGTCGCAACGGTCAGCGCCTGGCCCTGGTCGCGCGCATCGGCGATGCGATCGAACAATTCGGGGTCGAAACCGGCCGCCGACACCGGCTGCACCATCACCGCGATTTCGCCACCGCAGGGAAGCCCGACTTCCCAGGCCGCGGCATCGGCGACGCCGTAGGTCTTTACCTGAAAGGGCGCGCCGGCGATCACGTCGGCGGCTGTGGCCAGGATATCGCTTTCGACGCAGCCCCCCGACACCGATCCTTCGAACCGGCCATCGGCGTGGACGAGCATGTGGCTGCCCTTCGGCCGCGGCGCGGAGCCCCAGGTGGAGACCACCGTGGCGAGCGCCAGCGGCTCGCCTTTCCAGGCGCGGGCGGCGGCGAGGACGCTATCGTTTTCGGCCATATGCTCTCGTCTTTACGATGTTTCAGCGGATCTAGAGATCGGGCAGCCCCGCCAGCAGGGTGTCGGGCGTGATCGGGAAATCGCGCACGCGCACGCCGCAGGCGTTGTAGATCGCGTTCGCCACCGCCGCGCCGGCGCCGGAAATGGTCAGCTCGCCGATGCCTTTCGCGCCGACCGGATTGGCGTGGCGATCGATTTCCTCGACGAAATGCGTTTCGATGCGCGGCACGTCGGCGTTGGACGGGATGTGATATTCGGCCAGGTCGCGGTTGACGTAGGCGCCGGTGCGCGGATCGATCACGGCATGTTCGTGCAGGGCATAGCCGATGCCCCAGATCATGCCACCGATCGCCTGGCTGCGTGCGGTCTTGGCGTTCAGGATGCGGCCGCAGTCGAACACGCCCAGCATCCGGCGCACGCGCACTTCGCCCGTCACCGCATTCACCGCGACTTCGCAGAATTGCGCGCCGTGCGTCGCCTGGCTGAAATCGCGGTTGTTGCTTCCTGGCTGGATCGTGCCGATCGCCTCGATCGCGGTATCGCCGATCAGTTGCGACAGCGGCACGCGGCGGTTGCCGGCGATGGCATGGCTGTCCTTCAGCGTCATGTCCTCCGGCGCGGCGTCCATCCGGCGCGCCAGTTCCGCGACGACATCCTCGCACGCCAGCGCGACCGAGGATGAGGACGAGGCCGCGCCGAAGGATCCGCCCGAGCCCGCGCCTGTCGGGAAATCGCTGTCGCCCAGCGCGACCGTGACGCATGCGATCGGCAGCCCCAGCGCTTCGCCCGCGACCTGCGCCAGGATGGTGTAGGTGCCGGTGCCGAGATCGGTCATGTCGGTTTCCACGGTCGCGCGGCCGTCCGGCGACAGGCGCACCCGCGCGCTGGACGGTGCCAGGAAATTGACCCGCGCCGCGGTCGCCATGCCGATGCCGATCAGCCATTCGCCGTCGCGCACGCTGCACGGCGGGCGCGATGCCCAGCCGAAGCGGCGGGCGCCTTGGTCGAAGCAATCCAGCAGGCGGCGCGACGAGAACGGTTTGCCCGTGGTGGGATCGACCGGCGGTTCGTTGATGCGGCGCAGGTCGATGGGGTCGATCCGGCAGGCCAGCGCCAGTTCGTCCATCGCGCATTCCAGGCCCATCATGCCGACCGCTTCCCCGGGCGCGCGGACCGGGCCGTGGGCGGCCAGGTTCAGCTTGGCGATGCGCGTCGTGAAGCTGCGATGCTCGCCTGAATAGAGGCCGACCGCGCCCAGCGCGACCGGCTCGAACGAGGTCGCACCGACTTTCTGTCCGACCAGGCTGTCCTGCGCGATGCCGGTCAGGCGACCGTCCGCGTCGGCGGCCAGGCGGATGTGCTGGCGGGTGTCGCTGCGCCCGTAGGTGGAATGGAAGATCTGGCGCCGGGTCAGCGCGACCTTGACCGGGCGGCCGATCCGCTTCGACGCGACGGCCGCGAGCAGCGCGTCGGCGCTGGCATTCTTGCCGCCGAAACCGCCGCCGATGAAGGGGGAGAGGATGCGGATATTCTCGGGCGCGATGCCCAGCGACGCGGCAAAGACGGGAGCGGCGGCGCGGAAGATCTGGATCGATCCGCGCAGCGTCAGCATATCACCGTCCCACGACGCGATCGCGCCATGCGGCTCCATCGCGGCGTGCACCTGTCGCGGCGTCGTATAGGTGACGTCGATGGTCACCGCCGCGGTGCGCATCGCCGCGGCCACATCGCCCTTCACCGTGTCGGGCAGCAACGCGCCTTCGGGTGGGCTGTCGGCATCGGCTTCGCCATCGGCCAAAGCAAAGCGGCCGGGTGTCACTTCGCAGCGGACGATCACCGCCAGCGCGGCGGCGCGGGCAGCTTCGAAGGTTTCGGCGAGCGCGACGCCGACGATCTCGCCATAACTGTCGAGCGTGCCGTCATACCCTTGCGCCGCGGTCTGGCCGAACACCGGCGTCTGGCGGGGCAGGGCGGCGTCGCCGACGATGATGTCGATCACGCCGGGCAGCGCGCGCGCCGCATCCGCATCGATCGACAGCACGCGGCCGTGGCCGACGGGGGCGGTGATGGCGACGCCGTGCGCAACCGCGTCCAGCCGGTGTTCCAGCGCGTAGGTCGCGGTGCCGG
>DASTLZ010000086.1:0-2345 GCA_035714425.1 Sphingomonas sp. | reverse complement strand
CGCGGGCGCGGGCGGAACCGGCCGGAGGCGGCGATGGCGGCGAGCGCCACCACCAGCACGCCGTTGCCGACGTCGCCCAGCCGGTCGCCAGCCCAGAAGCTGGTCGCGATCAGCGCATAGAACAGCGCATTGGCGAGCGCGCGCGGCCGATCGACGAGCGCCAGCAGCGCGAACAGCGCGAAGACCGCGCCGGCGAGGCCGTAGACGAGGTTGAGGCCGATCATCGCCGCGCCCGCCGCAGCTTGCGATCGAGCAGCAGCAACCGGCCCCCGTGCACCAGCAGCGCCGCGATCGCGGTCGGGATCGCCCAAACCGACAGCTGGAACGGCTCGACCGCGATGCCATAGCCCTGGAGCACGCCGACCATCAGCAGGATCGATCCGATCGCGATGAAGATGTCCTCGCCGAAGAACAGCCCGACATTGTCGGTGGCCGCCGCCATCGCCTTCACCTCGTCGGGATCGACGCCGCCGCCCTGCGCCTCGGCCGCGGCCTCCGCCATCGGGGCGACCAGCGGCCGCACCGTCTGCGCATGACCTGCCACCGACACCAGCCCCAGTGCTGCCGTCGCCTGGCGGAACATCAGATAGCCGATCAGCAGCCGCCCTGCGGTCAGCCGCGCGAACCGGCCGATCAGCCCGCGCGCACGCGCCTGCAGGCCATAGCGTTCCATCAGCCCGATCACCGGCAGCACGATGTAGATCGCGGTGACATAACGGCTGTCGTTGAACGCCTTGCCGAACGCCGCGATAATGCCGAGCGGGGCCATCCCCGCCGCCAGCCCAGTCACGCCCGCCGCGACGATCACCACGACCAGTGGGTTGAAGCGCAGCACGAAGCCGACGACGACCACCGCGATCCCCAGCAGCACCCACATCAGCCATATCCCCCACCGCCCGGCGTCTCGATCACGAACACATCGCCTGCCGCCATGTCCACCCCGGCGGTAGCACCCAGCGTCTCGACCGATCCGTCCACGCGCTCGACGCGGTTGATACCGGGCTTGCCATCGCTACCCCCGCCAAGTCCCGCAGGGGCAATCCGCCGTCGGTTGGACAGGATGTTGGCGCGCATTGGCTCCAGGAAACGGACGCGCCTGATCGTGCCATCGCCGCCGCGGGTGGCGCCGGCTCCGCCTGACCCCCGGCGGATCGAGAATTCCTCGACCAGGACCGGGAACCTCGTCTCCATCACTTCGGGATCGGTCAGCCGGCTGTTGGTCATGTGGCTCTGAATTGCATCCGCACCGGCGAAGCCACGCCCGGCACCGGTGCCACCCGCGATCGTCTCATAATATTGGTGGGTGGCGTCCCCGAACGTGAAATTGTTCATCGTCCCCTGCGATCCCGCCATGGCGCCCAGCGCGGCAAGCAAGGCGTCCGTCACCGCCTGGCTGGTTTCGACATTGCCTGCCACCACGGCCGCGGGAAAGTGCGGATGGAGCATCGACCCTGGCGGCACCACGATCGTCACCGGCCGCATGCAGCCGTCGTTGAGCGGTATCGGCTGGTCGAGAAGCAGTCGTACGACATACAGCACCGCGGCCCGCACGACCGCCAAGGGCGCATTGAAATTGCTGGGAAGCTGGGGCGAGGTGCCGGTGAAGTCGACCGTCAGCGTGCGGGCGTCGCGGTCCACGCGCACTGCCACGACGACCTCGGCGCCGTTATCCATCCCGATCCTGGCAGCCCCGTCCTCGAGCCCGCCGATCAGCGCCCGCACGGCAGCCTCGGCATCGTCCTGCACGTGCGCCATATAGGCACGGACAACGTCGCCCCCATATTCACTCACCAGCCGGTGGAGGCCCGCGGCCCCGCGCGCGCAGGCGGCAATTTGCGCAGCGAGATCCGCGATATTCTGGTCCGGACTTCGCGCCGGATAAAGCCCGGAGCCAAAGATCGCGCGAACCTCGTCCTCGAGCAGTCGCCCCTCGTCAACGATCAGCACGTTGTCGAAGACCACACCTTCCTGCTCGATGCTGATGCTGTCGGACGGCATCGATCCCGGGCTTATTCCCCCGACGTCGGCGTGATGCCCGCGCGCCGCGACAAAGAAGGCCGGGGCTTCATCCAGGCCCTGCCCCTGCGCGAATACCGGCATGACGACAGTGATGTCGGGCAGATGCGTGCCCCCGCGATACGGGTCGTTGATCGCATAGACCTGCCCGCGCCGCATCGTACCGCCACGCCGATCGATCACGGTGCGGATACTCTCGCCCATCGATCCAAGGTGGACCGGAATGTGCGGCGCGTTGGCAATCAAATTGCCGAAGCCGTCGAACACCGCGCAGCTGAAATCCAGTCGCTCCCGGATGTTGACCGATGCGGCGCTACGACGCAGCGCCT
>DASTLZ010000085.1:0-16890 GCA_035714425.1 Sphingomonas sp. | reverse complement strand
CTTCGACACCGCCAATGCCGCACCGGGCCAGGGCGTCGACAAGGTGACGTTCACCGCCCGCGATCTGCTGGTGACCACGACCAGGATCGCCGACGGCAACAACGACGGCATCATCACGACGGGCAGCGACGGCGCGATCGACTTTTCGGGCAATGGCGGCTCGGCCATGCTGAACAGCGGATCGGCAAGCGTCCGCTCCGTCGAGTTCGACGGCAGCGTGACGAACAATGGCGTGACCGATTACGTGTACAGCACGGTCGGATCGAGCGTGGGCATCGCCGACCTGCACTTTTGATCCGCCAGGCGCCGGGCGGCGACGACGCCGCCCGGAACGCTGACGGGGCTGGGCGACACATCGGGGGAGCGCGGATCGTCGCGCTCCCCCGATTGCGTTTTTGCGCCGATCATTGGCGGCGCTGGTTATTGGCGGCGTAGGGCGCGCAACGCGTCCAGATTGCGGCGCCGCACCTGCGCCGGCGACAGCGGCGTGGATGCCGTGCCGCGCACGACCGTGTCGCCCGAGGGATCCGCGGCGGCGCGGGCGGGGGCGGGTGCCGGGGCCGGTGAAGATGCGGGCGGAGGCGGCGTGACCGCGGCGAAGGCGACCACCCGTTCGGGTGTCGCGGCATTCGACCGAGCGGCCGGCTGGCTGGTCTGCGCCCGGCGGGTGGATCGTGATGGTCGGGATGAGGGCGGGCGCCGCGCAGGGCTGTCGGCGACACGCACAGGCGGAGCCGAACGGCGGGCGGGTGCTGCCGCAGCCCTGACGGGTGCGGTCGACCGGCGTTCCGACACCGCTGCCACGCGCGCCGGCTGGCGTGTCGACGGCGCAGCCCGTCGCGTCTCCGCCGCGACGCGTTCGGGGACTGGGGCGCGTGTAGGCGCTGAGACGCGCTGGGGGGCTGGCGCGACCGGTGACGGCGGGGCGGGCCGGGACGGCGCGTCGACGCGCGGCGGCGCGGCCACGATCGGCGCCGGGTTTTGCGCCAGTTCTTCGGGCGCCAGTTCTTCGGGCGCCAGTTCTTCGGGCGCTGGTGCCGATGGCCGGACCGGCGGCGGCGCGGGTCTTGCGACGACGACAGGCGCAGGGGCTTCGACCGGCGCCGGCGCAGGGGGGCGGATGTCGGGGAGGGGGATGCGCCATTCGCTGGGCGGATGGTTCACCACCAGCCAGCCGGTGCCGACGGTTCCCAGCATCGCTGCCATCGCCACGGCCCCCGCCTGTACATGCCGCCGCGCCAGCGCGGGCCGCGGCCAATGCCATTGGATCGGCGGGAGGCGAAGACGCGCGGCCATCGCCGTGGATGCCATCGTGGCTCTTGGCGCGGCCCGCGGCGCCGCGCCTGCAAATGCGGGCGACGCTTCGTCGATCCCGAGGATCGCCAGCACGTCGCGTTCGAACAGGCCGTCAGTCACCGCACGTCCTCTCTAATCCCCACCGGTCGCTACGCGCCGCCGAAGTCGGCCGGTATGTCCGCCGCGGTGCCGCTGAACGGTGCGGGCGGCTTGCCCGGTGCGCGCGGGTCGGTCGCCATCAACCAATGATCGCCGTCTTCGATCCCGATCGCGGTCAATCGCCCGGTACGATAGGCGCCGGTATCGATGCCGATCCGGTTCGGCCGCACGTCGGCGCCCAGGGTGCGGATCGAATGGCCATGCACGACGACGGCGCCGTGATCGTCCTTGCTGTCCAGAAACGCATCACGGATCCACAGCATGTCGTGTTCCGTCTGGCGGGTGAGCGCCACACCCGGGCGAATGCCGGCGTGGACGAAAAAATAGCCGAAATGCTGCATCGCCAGCGGCAGCGACGCCAGCCATGCCAGTGTCGCCGTACCCACCGCTTCGCGCGCAGCCTGACGCAGCGCGCCGCCCGACCCGTCCACGATCACGTCCGCGGGAACGCCCCAGCTGATGAGCGTTTCGATGCCGCCGACCTTGCGCCACATCGCCATCGCATCTTCGTTGCCGTTGATCGCATCGACCATCAACGCTTCGTGATTGCCCTTGAGCACTACGAAGCGATCGGTGCGCTGCGTCAGGGCGCGGCAGCGTTCCACCACCTTGCGCGATTCCGGCCCGCGATCGATCAGGTCGCCGAGCAGGATGATCCGCGACGGCGCCGGGCGGCGCGCGGCGACGTCGCGCCGGATGATGCCGACGAGGCGTTCCAGGAGATCGAAGCGGCCGTGAACATCACCGATCGCATAGATGCGCTCAACCGTAGATAGCTTCGCATGCGCCACGCCCCCCTATCGACCCCCTATAATGCAAATCCCAGCGCGAGCCCGCCGGACGCACTCGCCGCGCCCGAAGACAGGCCGGCGGTCGCGAAACCGGTCAGCCGCAGCCGGGTGCTGGGCAGGCGCGTCGATGCGCCCAGAAACACTTCGTGCGAATCGTCGATCAGCCGCGTAGCGCTTTGCGCATAATGATACGAGGCCAGCAGCACGCCTCGCTCGCCCACCGTCATCGACGAGCCGACCGACCCGGCAAGGCCGTTGCGCAGCCGCCATTGCGGCGAATCGCCGAGCATCCGGTACGTCGCGGAGATGAACGGCGCGAACCGACCGACCGTCTGCGTGGCCTGCACGCCCAGCGAGTAATCGGTTTCTCCCGACGACAATCCGCTGCGCTGCGTGGCGGTGTTCAGCTTGACCCGGCCGGAGAACTCGATCTCCGTCGCGTCGGTCGGCGTAACGGAATAGGAGGCGCCGAGCGTCACGTCGCCCAGCCCGCGAAAGGTGCGGCGCGGGGTGCCGGTGCCGGGCGCCACGATGATCGGCGTGGCGTCGATCCCGGTGAAAACGGTCCCGGCGGTGCGAATGCGCATCCACGGCAGCGAGGCGTTCAACCGCAACCCGCCGCTGGTATAGCGCGCAGCGAGCGCCGAGGACCAGATGGTGGTATCGGTCGCGGCGCCGAAATCGCCCGAGGCATACAGCGTGCCCAGCGACACGTCGAAGCCCGTCATACCATCGGTATCCCGGTTGAGCGCCTGGGGAACGATCGCGGGGGAGACGGTGGCGTTGGCGGTCGACGGCGACGCGGGAAATCCCGCGGGGCGGAGCACAGCACCGGTCGGATCGTCCACCGACGTTGCGGAAATGGGGGTGTTCTGGGCCTGCGCCGTGGCAGAAACCGCCAGCGGCGCGAGCGCTGCAAACAGCCAAGCGGCCGGGATGCGCGGCATGATCGCGTTCTCCTTGAGCCCCCGCTCGCTTTGTGCATGGCGTATTTCGACGGTCCTGCCCATGACAAATACGTTAGTATCGATCAACCGGCATGTCGATCGACGGCATCGTCGATCAATCAAGCGCGGCGCGCGCCGTCGCGGACAGCGACCGCGCCGTTCCCTGCCAGTCGATCAGCATGTCCAGTTCGTTCGTCGTCGCCGAACACGCGCTTGCGATCACGCGCAGTGCCTCTTCATAGCGCTTTGCCTGGCGTTCGACCGCGTCGAACCGGTCGAGCGTGACCCACAGCCGGGTGCCGTCGATGCTGCGCCCCATGCAATCGACTCCGCCGCATCGCCCCGCTTCGTCCACCAGGCTGCCGATCACGTCGGCCAGCGCGGTCAACGATTGCGCGTTCGTCTCGATCATCGTGTCGGCCGGCTTGTCGGCCATCGAACGACGCAACGTGTCGCAAGCGCGCGCGCCCGTGGTCAACAGATCGGTTCGCGCGACCGCTTCGTTCCTGTCCGCCATATTCCGGTTCACGTCCCCGATGCCCGCCCATCCCCTAGAGTCGAAATGCGCGGAGGCCAATGGCCGTATTGCGGCCGCGGTCATGGGCCAGGATCGGCTCGTCTGGCGCGAGCGGACGCCGTCTGGCATCAGGCCGTCCATGAAATTATCCGGATCGAGCAAGGCCGGGCGGCCCGTGATCGTCTTCGTCATCAATTCCATCGGCAGCGGCGGCGCCGAGCGGGCGTTGGACACGATCCTGCGCGCCGCCGGCGACCGCCAATCGCGGTACGAGATGCACCTCGTGCTGCTCGATCGCGAACCCGAGATGCGCGTGCTGCCGGCGCTCGATGGCCGCCATTGCCTGGATACGGGCGGCAGCCTGTGGCGCAGCGTCGTGGCGCTGGACCGGTTGCTGGCGCGGTTGAAGCCCGATCTGGTCGTCAGTTTGCTGGTACGCGCCAATCTTGCCACCGCGATCGCGGGGCGTCGCCATGCCGGTGCGACGGTGCTGTGCGAACGGATGCACCTGGGATCGCATCTTGCCGGACGGTATCGCGGGGTGGCGCATGCGGTGCTCCGCCTGCTGCCGCGTCTCCTGTATCCCCGTGCCGATCGCGTGCTGGCGGTATCGGAGGGAGTTCGCGACGACCTGATCGAGGGATTCGGGCTGGACCACGCGCTGGTGGCGGCGATCCCCAACGGTTACGATCTAGATGCGATCGCCGCAGCTGGCGCGCGGCCGGCATCGATCGACCTGCCGGATAGGTATGCGGTCGCGGTCGGTCGCCTCGTCGCGGCCAAGGGCTTTGCGCTGCTGGTCGAGGCGTGGCGCATGGCGCAGCCCGCGCCCATGCTGCTGATCCTGGGGGAAGGGCCAGAGCGCGCGGCGCTGGCGGCGCGGATCGCCGCCGCCGGGCTGAGCGAGCATATCCGCTTGCTGGGATTCCTGGGCGATCCGTTTCCGATCGTGGCGCGGGCGCAATTCCTGGTTTCTGCGTCCCACAACGAAGGGTTTCCCAACGGCATCGCCGAAGCGATGGCACTGTCGCGCCCGATCGTCGCCACCGATTGCCCGTCCGGCCCGGCGGAATTGCTGGGCGCGGCAAGCGGCGCGGCCGGCGAGGTCGTGGTCGCCCCGCACGGCTTGATCGTGCCCGACGGCGACGCCGTGGCGCTGGCGGCGGCGGTGCGGATGATGGCGGATGCCGCGACGCGAGAGCGGCTGGCGGATGCGGCGCGGGCCCGGATGGACGACTTTACGGTCGCCGCCATCGCCGGGCGTTACTGGGCGATGTTCGACGCGCTGCTGGTGTCCGCGACGGTTCGCGTATCATAGGCATGCGCCGACGGGCGCTGCATCAGTCCGCGGAACAAGGCCGCGTGCGCGAGCGCCGAGGCGAGCGGGCTGTGCCGGCCGACGATCGCGGCAGCCGGCGGCCACGGCGCTTCGCGCGGGCCGGTGTCGGCCATGACATCGCGGATTGCCTGGATATCGCCCACCGGGAAAAAGCTGTCGTCCGGCAATTCGAACTCGCGGTGGACGGCGATGTCGGACAGCGAGACGGGCGCGCCCATGCTCAAAGCCTCCAGCACGACCAGCCCGAACCCCTCCATTTCCGACGGGTGGAGGAAGCGGGCGGCGCGGCGGTAGAGCGCGGTCAGCTGCGCGCCGCTGCGAAAGCCCGCGAAGATCACACCCGGACCGGCCATCGCCCGCAAGCGGCGTTCATACCCGTCGCCGCCGGTGTGTGCCCCCGTGCTGGCCCCCGTGCTGGCCCCCGTGCTGGCCCCCGGGCCGGCCCCCGCGATGACCAGCGGCAGCGTGGTGTGCGGCGCGCGCGTGGGCGGCGATGAGATCCTCGACACGCTTGGTGCTGTCCAGCCGCGTGACGGCCAGCAGATAACGGCCGGGCAGCACCCCCATATCCGACAGGCGTTCGGCATCCCCGTCCGGCGCGGCTTGCGTCAGAAGGACGCCGTGCCGGATCGTGATCGCCGTGTTGGCGGCCCGCGGATGGCGTGTCAGCAGATCCTGCCTCAGCGCCTCGCTGACGCATATCAGGCGGTGCGCGAAATACGCCGACAGGGTTTCCCCCATCCGTAGGAAGGCGCGCCCCGGCCGCCCCCATTTGGGGCGCAGGAAATCGGCGGCATGATCCGTCACGACCACCTTCATGCCGAGCAAGCGGGCAAGCGGCGCGTAGAAACCCGGCCCGATGCCGTGAAGATGGACGATGCCCGCGGCCAGCACGAAGCGCGCATAGATCAGCGCCCACAACGTGTGGAACAGCGTTTCGCTGGCGCTGCCGCGCGGCGAGCGCAGCGCGCGCACGTCGAGGCCCTGGTAGGTGAAGCGGGCGCAGGGGACATACCGGCGACGGACCAACAAGGTGATGGCCAGTTCCGGCAGATGGTCGGCAAGCGTGGGATAGAGCATCGCGCAATGCGTCTCGATCCCGCCGATCACATCGGGCAAGCCGCGCAGGCCGATGACCGCCAAGCGGGGCGGGTGTCGGGTGTTCAAGATGTCCTCCCGCGCGCGCGGCGCCGATGTTCCCAGCGGTAGGCGCCTCGCAGCAGCGCGCCGGGCAGCAAGCGTGCCGCCAGCAGGGTGGCCAGCGGCGCCGGGGCAGGGGGCCAGGCCATGTCGCGCAACCCGATCGCGGGGCGTCCCCCGTCGCGCGCCGTCCAGCGCGCGTAAAGGCCGATCTCCTGGTTCATCAGCCGTCGCAGCAGGCGGCGTTCGCGCGGGGCCGCGCTCCGGCCGATCTCGCGTGCCGTCGCGACCAGGCAGGGGACGCGGCGCGTGTCGACCCGGTCGGTCAGCTTGTCCGCGGCTTCGCGCCGGAACGATGCGGTACTCTTTCCCGAAAACGCGAGATCGGCGACGTTCAGCACGCGTAGCCACAGATCCTTGTCGCCGCCGCGTTCGGCGACGCCGATCGGAAACCCGCCGCTGCGCTCCAGCACATCGCGGCGAATGGCCAGGGCGCCGGTCCAGAGCGGGCAATGCCCGGCGGCAAGCCAGCTTTCGAGGAATGCGCCGAGCGCGATGCGCCCGCCGGCGGGCGCGGCTGCGGCAGCCGCGACCGGGCCGGCGATCCGGTCGGCCTCGCGGCGGTTGGCGAACACATGGTCGTAGCGAGTCGCGACGCATCCGGCGGCGGGGTGCGCCTCTGCCAGCGCCGCGAGCGACGCGATGTGATCCGCCGCCCACAGATCGTCGGCGTCGAGGAACGCCAGCCACCGTGCCCGGCTGGACGCGATCCCCAGATTACGCGCCGCATAGCCGCCGGGCCCAGGCGTGCTGCGCCGCAGAAGCCGCAGCCTGGGGTCGGCGCACGCCGCGACGACGGCCGCGCCGTCATCGGTCGATGCGTCGTCGACCACGATGATCTCGCTGACCGGATGGGTCTGCGCCAACACGCTGGCCAATGCCGCGCCGACATCGGGCCCCTTGTTGAAAAGCGGGATGATCGCGGCGAAATCCGCGCTCTTGCCGGTCATGCGCGGTCGGCGCGCGCGCGGGTGAAGGCGCGGGCAGCGTGCGGTACGGCCCCGGCAACAGCGTGCCGGCGGTTTGCGGCGAGCAGTGCCGCGTCTATGTCTGGCGCCCCCGTCATGACCATCAACCCATGCGCGCAACGCGCGCTACGTACAAGTGTGTGATTCGGATGCTGGAGCGTCGCCGAAACGATTGCGACGAGGACGAACGCCCAGATTGCGGTCGCGGTGGCCAGCGCGATGGCGGCATGCCTGCGTCTGGCGCGCCAGCGCGGTGGGCGTTTCTTGTCGAAGAAGCCGAGCAATGCCGCCGCGTCGATCCGCCGGTGCATTGCGGCGACCGGGAAGAACGGGTCGGGGCAATGGCATGATGCTGCACGGTGTAGCGCAGGCTCCCGGATCGCACCGTGATGGTGTAGGTTGCGCGATCGCGCCTCGTGCTGGGCATGCCAAACGGCTCCTTCATGCGCCGCACGGCGACGGGGGCGCATGGGGTTCCTATCGCCGCAGAGGTTAACTGCTCGACAAGGCGCGACGGGTGAGCGGTGCCTACTGCATATTTCGATTCGCTTTGTCCTCCGACCGGGCCGTTCGGCCGCGCCCGCCTAACGATTGCCCCACCTGCCGAGTCTTACATGCCGTTGGTGTTCTGCCCGGTCGTAGTCGATAGATCGGGATGACATTGCGCTGGCGGCTGGCGTGCCCAACGCGGGGCCGCTAGGCTGGAAACATGGATGAACTCGCGAACGCCGGACGGTCACTGCCCGCTTATGCGCTGTGGCCGATATTGTTGCTCTCGGGCCTTTTGGTGTTTGCTCTGTGCCGGCGGACGCCCAGCGTCGCCGGCCGCTTCATCATGGTCGCGATCAATCTGCGCTTCGCGCTGAGCGGCGCGCATGGATTGACGTTCAAGCACTCGCCGCTGGGACTGAGCTATAACGCGCTGGCCACGATCGCGATCACCGGGGTCGGGTTGCTGCTCATCCGCCGCCGGCGCCTGTTCGGCGCCGGGCTGGCGCCGTTCTACTTCTATCTGGGATTGCTGGTAACAAGCGGTATTCTGTCGGGCGAAGGTCCCAATACCGCAAATGCCTTCGTCAAATACGCCTATCTGATCGTTTTGATGTTCGCGGTCGAAGATGCGATCGGCGACATCGGCTTCGATCGGTTTTTGAAGTTGCTGCTGCCGGTCTTCGCTTTGCCCTTCGTCATGCAGGCCGCGTCGGTCGTGCTGGGCGTGGTGAAGGCCGGCGAAAACGACGGATCGGCAAGCTATATCGGCGGGTTCAATCACGAGGCGGCGTTTTCGGTGACGCTGTCGGGCGGATTGTTGATCGTGTGTCTGCAACGCAGGATCGGCCTGGGTGCCAAGGTGGGCATGATCGCGGTGTGCGTCGTGGCGCTCTTCCTGGCGAATTACCGGACGGTTATCCTGGCGATGATGCCGCTGGTCGGGGTCGCCGTGCTGATGGACGCGCCGCGCCATTTCGTCGCCCGGCAGCGCGCGTTCGTCGCTGGCATAATGGCGCTGCTCGTCGTGACCGTCGGAGTCGGGGGCGGGATCGCGGGGGAGGAGCGCTTCGCCGACATCGGGGTCGCGGTGACACGAGGCACCGACATCATCAAACGGCCCGAGCTGTTTTCGGTCGAGGAGCGGCGCGTGATGTCCGGCCGCCCGCTGATCTGGAGCGGCTATCTGTACGGCTGGCTGGACGGCACGCCCAAGCAGAAGATGCTGGGACACGGCCCGGGCAGCTCGAGCAAGCATTTCGTCCTCTACGCTCACAACACCCTGGTCAGCGCGCTGTTCGAGATGGGGGTGCTGGGCGTCATCGCAACGATATTGCTCTGGCTGTGGATGCTGGGGTTGGCCGTCTTGTCAAAGAGCGGTCCCAAAGCCGAAATCATCGTCGCGCACGTGTGCTTCTTCATCCTGAACATGGCGACGATGCCGATGTGGATGATGGAAGGCATGATCTTCTATGGAGTGCTCTGCGGCGTGACCCTGCATTTCTTTCACAAGGGCCGTCCCGCGCCGCTCGGTCGCGTGCGGCCGCTGCCCAGGACCGTCGGGACGAAGTTCCCGCGCATGACCAACCGCATGCAATGAGGCTTTGAGCGGGCATGCCTGGCAGCCAATCAGGCGCGGGAAGAAGATCGCGACCCCTTTACGCAGGCAGGTAAACGGAGGTGCGACCGTCGGCGAGGACTTGATGGTCCCACGTGTGTCCGTTTTTTTCTGCAGCCGGATACCGCCGAGCAGCCGGCGACGTTACCGCCGTTTGCCCCGTCGTGTGAGCGAGGCGAAACCGTATGCGACGATCCTGCCGAACGCGCCGGCGCCCTCGGGCAGGTATAGCCGTTTCACGAATTGCCAGTCCACGCGAGACCCCGCGCCCGCGGCATAGCGCGCATATTGGGTCAGTTCCTGATTGGCCAGCCGCCGCAACAATCGTTGCTCCCCGGGGGACGCATTGGGCAGCATCGCGGCGATCGTCTCCAGGATGATCGGCGGCGACAGATGCGCCGTCGTGTTGCTGACGCGGTTGACCGCGTCGAGCCGGAATTCGGCGCTGGGTCGCGGTGCATAGACGCATGATCCCGCAGCCACCGCACGGAGCCACGCATCCTTGTCGCCGCCGCGCCGTGCGCGGCCGGCCGGAAACATGCCGACGTCGATCAACACTTGCCGGCGAAAGGCGGTGGCGCCGGTCCACAGCGGACACATGCCCGTGGCGAGCCAGGCCTTCAGGATGTCTTCGAGCCCGAGAAGGCGCCCGCCGCCAGATCCGCCCCCGAGATGGTCCTCCGCGACAGGGTATAGGCGATCACGTCCCGGCTGGCGCACCTGAAAGCGGCTGAACGCGCACGCGGCGTTGCCGCCGGCATTCCGCACCGCCTCCGCCAGATCGGCGAGATGATAATCGTGCCACACGTCGTCCGCGTCGAGGAAGGCGATCCACTCGCTCGATGCCAGTTCGATGCCCAGATTGCGCGCGGCATAGCCGCCGGGGCCCGGGGGGGACCTGGTCGCGATGACGATTCGTGGATCGTCGAGCGTACGCACGGCGTCGAGGCTGCCATCGGTCGAACCGTCGTCGACGACGATGACCTGGCGCGGTGGCAGCGACTGGTTCAGCGCGCTCTTCACCGCCTCGACGACATGAGGCACCTTGTTGAACAGCGGTATGACGACGCTCACGTCCATTGTCGTGCCCTATACCCGAGACCGGACTATTGGCTCTACCCGTCGTTCGATCGAGGGCAAGTCCCCCACGCCCGATGGCTACGGGCTTCCAGCCCCGGGCGGCACGACGCGCGGCGCCAGAGCAGGTGCGAACAACAGCCCTAATGTGGCGCTAACCTCTGGACGTAAGGCGGTTTCTACTCCCGGTGCGCGATCAAGGCCCCATCGGAACAGCCACATCGCGTTGCTGTCCACAGGGATCGACACGCATCATGAGCACCTTGTACATTTCTCCGACCGGCGCCGGCGACAAGAGCGGTTCGAGCTGGGCGAACGCCGCCGCCTTCACCTCCATCAACGGCGTGATGGGCAAGGCCGGTGTCGGCGGCACCGTGCTGCTCGCCGCGGACAAGGGCACCTATAACGTGAAGGAGTCCGTCAACATCACCGTTTCGGGCGTGACGGTATCGGGCATGAACACCGATGGCACCGCGGGCGACGCGATGTTCGAAGGCAGCCGCGCGTCCAATTGGACAGCCGGTGCCGCGGCCGGCAACGAGCTGTTCCGGATCGGCAAGGGTGCGAACAACCTGACGTTCGAAAACATGACGATCAACAACACCGGCACCGCATTCCGCGTCGGCGGCGACATATCGAACCTGACCATCCAGCATGTCGATGCCAACAACGTCCAGCGCTTCTTCGAAGATTATGCGAGCGGCAGCAACAAGACCGCGACGATAAACGGGCTGACGATCAAGGACGTCGACGTCCAGGGTTATGCCAAGGGCGTCGTCCGCCTGAAATACGACACCAGCAACGTCCTGATCCAGGACGTGACCGGCGATAGCAAGTTCCAGGCCAGCGACAGCAAGTTCCAGACGGGCGATTCGTTCGCGGTCGGCGTCCATCTGGAGGGGACGACCCACAACGTCACGCTGGAACGCGTGACGATGGACAACAACGCCACCGTTGGCGGCGCATCCAACGGTTACTGGCAGGGGGACGGCTTTGCGAGCGAGCGCGGCACTCATCACATCGCCTTCATCGACACCGTGGCGCGCGGCAACACCGATGGCGGGTACGACCTGAAATCCAACGACGTGACGATGACCCGCGCGCTGGCCGAGAACAACGGCCGCAATTATCGCATCTGGGGCACCGACGTCACGATCGCCGACTCGCTCGGCCTGGATCCGCACAGGCGCGGCGGGAGCACGACGCAGAGCCAATTGTGGCTGGATGACAGTGCGAAGAACGTGAAGGTCGTGAACAGCGTGTTCTCCGACTCGGGCTCCAGCACCAAGGCGATCGTCAACGAGGGCGGCGACCTGACGCTGGTCAACACCAAGATCGTTGTCGCGGATACGGCCGTGGCGTTTGTCGGCAGCAAGCCGGTCGGCTATGCCGATGCGGTCACCAAGATCGCCGCGACCGGCAAGTATTCCACCGACGGACTGTATTCCGATGGCGTGAAGGTTCTTGAAGCTGGCGTCCCCGGCGGCAGCGTCACGCCGGCCGTTCCGGTCACGACCCCTGCGTCCACCACGCCGATCACGACGCCGCCGACCACCACTACGCCGACCACCACTACGCCGACCACCACGACGCCGACCACGACCGCACCCGTCGCCACCACGCCGGTGGCGACTTCATCGCCCGCCCCCACGACCCCCGTGCAGCCCACGGCAGCGGGCGAGTGGCTAAAGATCAAGCTGTCATCGGCAAGCGAGACGGTGACCGCGACAGCCAAGGCGGAGATGTTCGTGATCGATCAGGCCGCCGTCACTGGCAAGGACGCCATCAAGGGCTTCGGCGCCAACGATTTCCTGGTCGTCAAGCAAAAGCTGGGTGATGGCAACAACGACGGTGTCGTCAGCTTCGGATCGGACAAGGTGCTGAACTTCGCCAATGGCGGATCGCTCTCGCTCGGCGCGGTCACCAGCCTGCGCTATGTCGGCCAGACCGCCGATGGCCATGTCTATGGCGATGCCAAGTCCTGGGCCGCCGGTTCGACGCTGCCGACGGTGCAGGAAGCCAAGCAATTCGTGGCGACGGCGGGGAACCAGACCTGGGCCGGCACCAACGCTCGCGAAAGCTTCTATTTCGACAATGCCAAGGTGGCGACCGGCGTCGACACGATCCGCAACTTCGGCGCGGACGACGTCATCATCACCAGCAAGGCGTTCGCCGACGGCAACAAGGACGGCCTGATCGCGCCGGGCAACGACGTGCTGGGGCTGGGCAACGGCAGCGCCGGGATCAAGATGCCGGACACGTCCAGCGCCGGCGTCCGCCTGCTCGGCCAGACATCGGAAGGCTTCGTCTACGGCGACGCCGCCGTGCGGCCAAAGGGTGCGCTGGAAGGCAAGCTGGGAGCGGCGGACACGCTGAGCGGCGGCAAGACCGACACCGCGACCGACAAGTTCTTCTTCGACACCGCGCTCGACCGCGCGCTGGGATCGGACAAGGTGCTGAACTTCGGTGCCAAGGACGTCATCGTCACCACCGACAAGCTGGGCAGCGGTGCGGCCGGATCGGTCATCAAAGCCACCAACGGGCTGTTCTCGCTCGGCCATGACGGGCTCGACCTGGGCAATGTCGCGGTCGCCGGCATCGGCGGCGCGGCGGTCAGCGCGCTGGAATTCGACGGCAGCAAGGTGGTGAACGGCGTCGAATATTATGTGTACAGCTCGGTCCAGTCGGCGGTCGGGCTCGACATGGTCGGTTGATAGGACGGGCTTGCGGTTCGACAGGAAGGGCGCGCCATCGTGTGGCGCGCCCTTCCAAATCGAAATCATTGCCAAACCGGCAAAGAGTATTCGTTAGTGGAAGTCCAGCTCGCGGGTTCCATCGTCATCGGTCCCGTATCCGGCGGCGTAATTCGTTCAGTCTTATCAGCAAACGTAAAGCTGTGTTTGAACGTAGTGCCAGATGAACCACTGCGAATGACAGCAGAACGCGCAGTGTCTTGTATTCGTCCAAGCTGAAGCGCGAGCACAGGGCCGCGCCGGCGCGGTTGTCACGGATCAGGCATTCCAGCGCCCGTTCCGCCGCAAAATTGGCGAGGCTCTTGTTGCGACGCCTAAAAAGGTAGCCGCTGTGGCCATAGCGTTCGAGCATGTCCTGCCCGAGTTTTTGCCTGTCGCGATAGCATTGAATGCCGAACAAGCTGAACGCACGTTGCTGAAGAAACTTTTCACCATTATTGTTGACGCCGTCCGCGAAGAAATGTCGTCTTTTATAAAGTATTTCATCCAGCACGACGATGCCGCAATGCTCGGACATTCGCAACCATAAATCACGATCCTGCGCGAACGTGAAGAAAGTCCGATAGCCACCGACCTTGTCATAGATCGTCCGTCGAAACATCGCCTCGCCGTGTATAAGGGGATTGTGACGCCCGCACATGATTTCGCTGGTCGGGCGTAGACTTATCAGCCGTGACAGGCTTTTCTGGCCATGCACATGGCCGCCTTCGGTGACGTTTTCCTGCCTGCACGAAACGAGGCCGACGTCCGGTTCTTGATCCAGGATGTCCTTCTGACGGGACAAACGTCCTGGCAGGGAGGCATCCCCAGTCCCCTGGATCGCGACATATTTTCCTCGTGCTTCGCCAACTGCACGCCGGATCGCCGTCGTAAAACCGGTGTTCGACTGGAAGATAATCCTCAACCGCGGATCGGTATAACTGTTCAATATTGCAGCGACCCGGGGATCCGTGCTCCCGTCGTTGACAGCTACGATCTCAAAATCGACATTCTGCTGGTTCAGCAGACTGTCCAAGGTTTCCTTTAGAAAATCGGCGCGGTTGAATATTGCAAGACAAACCGAGACGTCGGGCAAGGTATCTACTGGGTCGATCTGATTAGAATCGGAGATCGGATCGCTCATGCCATATCCACCTTGTTGTTTCGTCTTCGATACCAAGACACGATGCTGCGCTTCCCGCGTGCCGAAAACTCGTGCAAAGTCGGTCCGATCAATGATGCCGGCGCCGCCAGCACAATCATACCACCGATCAGAGCAAAGGTTGCCATTGCCGCGAACAAGGTCGCGGCGTGGGGCATTGATCGTGACCGTGCGAATTGCATGACGCCGAACATCGGCACGTCGATCAGGATCGCCAGACAAATCCCGTAACGATGGCCGGCGAGGAAATCGCGCAACGTCGCGCCCGTGACTTCGCAGGCGGCGCGGCTGATGAGCAAATAGGCAATGACCACCCCAGCGCTGACCGCAATGGCAATGGCTTGCAGGCCGTAAGGCGCCGCTACCAGACAGCCGCCGAAAACGAGAGCAGCATAAGCGGTCTGGGTGAGGATCATGGAGTTCGTTGCACCGGCCGCGCGCTGACTGGATGTCGAAACGCGCATGCCGAGCCGAAAATATGTCACCAAGGCCAGGATTTGGTACAAAGGAATTGCCCCAGCCCATTTAGGGCCGAGCAATACCAAAATAACTTCAGGCCCAGTCATATACAAGGATAGAGAAAGCGGAATGCCGACAGTGGCCGTCAACTCGACGCATTTCAGGAATGCTTGCCGGAACCGCAGACGATCTTCGTGAACGCGGGCCATCGCCGGAAACAGAACACGCTCTGCAATTGTCGCATAGAGGTCGGCCGGCAGGTTCATGAGATTGTACGCACGCGAATACAGACCCAATGCCGCCGCATTGAAGAAATAGCCTACCAATGTGTTGTCGCCACGGATGGCGACAAAATTGATGAGCCTTGATGCCGAAAACCCCAGGCCTTTGCTCAATACGCGGCGAAACGCCTCGCGCTCGAAGAGCGGCTTGGAAGGGGGCCGTACCACCGCGAACAGCGCCGAGGCCTTCAGTCCTGCGCCCGTTAGCGTCGAGGCGACCAGCGCCCAATAGCCCCATCCCAGCAGGGCCAGGCCGATTCCCACCGTCCCCGAAAACAGGACGCGAGTGAAAAACTGAATACGTGCCACTTTGTCTGCCTGCAATCTGCGCAGGAGGATCGACTCGGGCACGATGCCGGGTGCCTGGAGAAGAAACTGCAAAGCGAGAATCTGGATCACCAGTTGCATGCCCGTAATGCCGACAATTCTTTCAGCAACGGGAGCCAGCGCCAAGGACAACAGGGCATAAACGCCTGCGTTGATGTATATGATCGTCGACGCCGCTCTCAAATCCCGGATCGTCAGCACGGGCATGTGAACAAGAGTAGCTCCAATGCCGATCTCAACCAGAAGCTGTGCGAACTGGATGAAGATCGTTGCCGCGGCGACCACGCCGAAATCGGCGGGACTGAGCAAACGGGCAAGAACGATACCGAAAGCAAAATCAAAGCCGCGCTGGCCGAACTGATAGAACGTCACGCGCGACGTTGCGCCAGCGAGGCCTGCCCTGGCACTGGTCAGGCGTGGCTCCGACAGGTCGTCAAAGCGGAACGCATTCAAACCCAACATCCAAATTCTAAGCTTCCGCGCCTCGCCGCCCAGGTCATAAACATCATACCGAGACATTTCGAGGAAGACGGTGCTCTTGCACTCGTAAGCACGGCCGTGCGTGGCTCTTATGTACCCCACCGATCGATCTGCGGTCAACCCGGCTGGCGCCTCCCCATGCTCCCACGCGTTATGTTCGCGCGCGCCGCCGGATTGCCGATGGCACGTATCCCTTGACCTGCTACACTCAGTCGACCGCGTTCGTTCTCTGACTTGACGCGTCGCGCGTGAAAGATGCGGCTGCAAAATATCTGGAGTTGTGATGGTGCGTCCGATATGAGAATCGGAAAGGACGAGCTTCTCTCAGCGACCGTCAGGATGCCCGAATGGCAGATAAAAAAGAGCGTTGGAACGATGAAACGCCGGCTGTTCTGATCTTCACTCGCCTTTTGCTCCCGTTATCGCAGACTTTTATCAAGCATCATGCGGAAAGCATGTTTCGATTTCGGCCGATAATGTTGGCTTGGCATCAGTCTGACGAGTTGCGAATGGACGGCGTGACGCAGCATATTGTTTCGCAAACGGCGCTTTCGAAAATATTACTTTATTATTTCGGATACAGTCGGCAGATCGCAGCGATTGTCCGCAGATACAACATTCAAATAGTTCATTGTCATTTTGCCGACCAAGCCGTGTTGATGGCCCGCTTTGCAAAGCGGCAGCATCTTCCGCTTGTCGTAACCTTGCACGGCTCGGATATTCTTCGGCGCCGAGCCCCCAGTGCAATGGGCAAGTTTAAAGAACGGCTTACGCGGCATATGGTCGATTCAGCTGCACTTTTTTTGCCAGTTTCGGCCTGGCTTCATGAGCAGGCAATCCGCCTGGGGTATCCGCGCGACCGCATGCGCCTCCATTACCTCGGCATTCCTTTGCAACAGGTCGGGGATGATCGACGTGCCACGGCCGTCACGCCGACCATCCTTCATGTCGGTCGTCTGGTCGAGAAGAAGGGTTTGCTCTATCTGCTCGAGGCCATCCGCATTTTGAAAGCGCGCGGTGTCGCGTGCAAGGTGCGCGTTGTCGGCAG
>DASTLZ010000084.1:0-2732 GCA_035714425.1 Sphingomonas sp. | reverse complement strand
CCCGCCGCGGTTGGCCAGCAGATCCGCGCGCTGGAGGATACGCTCGGCGTGGTCCTGTTCCGCCGCACCACCCGCGGCCTGGAACTGACGCCGGAAGCGGAAGCCGGGCTCGCGCCGCTGCGCGACGGCTTCCTCCAGTTCGAGGATGCCGTGCGCGCGATGCAGGCGGGGCAATCGTCCAAGTCGCTGACCATCGCCGCGCCGCGCGACGTGACCGAAAAATGGCTGATGCCGCGTCTCGCCGCATTCGCCGCGCGCGATCCGGAAGTCCGCTTCGTTTTGCTGGCCGCCGATGCCGACGGGCTGGATTTCGCCCAGGCCAATCTCGATCTCGCGATCCGCTGGGGCGACGGACCCGGTGAATACGAAGGCGAGGCGATCGAATCGGACGGCATGGTCACGGTCGCGCGCATCGGTTCCCCCGATGCCGTCATCGGCTGGACCGGCGATGGCGAAGCGCATGTCCGCGTCGCCGATGCCGGCCTTGCGATCGACGCCGCGGCCGCCGGCCTCGGTCGCGCGACGGTGCCGCATCTACTGGCGCAACAGGATATCGCGGCCGGACGGGTCGTCGCGCTCGGCGAAACCGCTCCCTCGCGCTACGGGTATTGGCTGGTCGCGCCATTGCCGCAATGGCGCCAGTCGAAGGTCAAGGCGCTGGTCGAGGCGCTCGCCGGCTGAGGAGGTGTTTTCCAACCAGCCTCCCCGATCAGGTGCCGACCAACGCCACCGCCCGGGCCATGATCGCCGCGAACCTTGCATCGTCCACCGCGCTCGCCACCTGGTGCCAATTGCCGGTCACCGCAAACCATCGCCCGTCGCGCGTCGCCAGCAGGTGGTTCATCGCGATCACCCCCGGCTCCGATCCGCCCTTGTACCCGGCATACCCGAACCCGCGCGCGCTGCCCGGCGCGATGCCCGGATTGATCGCCAGCATCGCTTGCGTCGCTGCGTCGCCATGCGCGCGCAGCCAGTCCAGCGTGCGCGCCATGTCGCGGGGCGAAGCGAACCACTCGACCGCGTCGGGGGCGATCGGTGCGCCGTCGAACATCGCCGCATCCAGCGGCGTCGCCGCCAGCCGCGCTCGATTGGCCAGCAACAGCGCGCGCCGCCCGGTCATCGACGCGCGCGCCCATTGCGCGGTCAGCGCGGGGTCAGCCTTGATCGCGGCGACTTCGCGCGTGGTGGTCAGGGGCAGGGTGCGCGCCGGATCGGCGACGCCGGCCGTCCCCACCATCTGGTCGACGCGCGCACGACCCAGCGTCGCCATCAGCGTGTCGGTCGCGGTATTGTCGCTGATCGACACCATCATCGTCGCCAGCGTCTGCAACGTCACTGGCGCGCCTTCGGGCCACGCCTGTAACTGCCCGGTCGGCAAGGATCGCGGGCCGAGCACGACGACGTCGCTCCACCGGCGCTGCCGCGTCGCGACCTGGCGGACGCATTCGGCCAGCACCCACAGCTTGAACGACGATCCGATCGGTGCCGGCGCGGCGGCATTCACTTCGATCAGTGCGCGCGGCGCGCGCCCGTTCTCCAACGCGTAGATGCCAAGTCCCGCGATGCCGGGCAGCGCGCGCAGATCGGCGGCGACCCGTGCGAAGCTGTCGTCGCGCATCTGGGTGCCGGTGATGCGAAGGCCGATGATGCGGTGCGCCGCACTCGGTTCGATCTGCAACGTGACGGAGGCGGTGCCGCGCTCGAAGCCGACCAGCACGTCGGCCAGCCACGGCCCGCTTGGCGTCGTCCGCTCGATGGCCAGCGGCTTGCCCAGCGACTGGCGCAATTGCGCGGCGATCGCGGTCATCTGGGTGCGCGGGATTTCGGCGCGGAAACGATCGGCGAAATCCGCCTCGTAATCGCCATCGTCGGTGAACAGCGCGATCAGCCCGTCAACGCGCGTCTGCAACGGCGTCGCCTGGGCGACCGATGCCGGTGCTGGCTGCGCGGACTGCGCGGTCAATGGCAGGGGAGTAAGCGCAAGCAGCGCGAGCGGCGGCGCCCTCAATTCTTCAACTTCCAGCCGCGCTTCAGCAACGTGTAGCACAGCGCGGCCAGCAAGGCGTCGATCGCCAGGATGATGCCGCTGCCCAACAGCACCGGCGAATCGGCGATGCCCAGAAAGCCGTAGCGAAAGCCGGAAATGACGTAGAAGAACGGGTTCAGGTGGCTGATCGTCTGGAATATTGGTGCCAGCCGATCGACCGAATAGAAGGTGCCCGACAACAGCGACAGCGGCCCGACGACGAAATTGGTGATCGCCGCGGCGTGATCGAACTTCTCCGCCCAGATCGACGTCAGCAGCCCCATCAGCGCCAGGAACGACGATCCCAGCAGCCCGAACCACAGGATCGCGACCGGGTGCCGCGGGACGACGCTGACGCCCGGCCACAGCATCATGGCGACCCACACCGCCAGCCCGACCAGGAACGCGCGCGTCACCGCACCGCCCACCAGAGCGGCGAGCAATTCCGTCGTCGACAAGGGGGGCATCAGGTAATCGACGATCGTCCCCTGCAACTTGCCGACCAGCAGGGAGAAACTGGCGTTGGCGAACGCGCTTTGCATCATGCCCATGATGATGAGCCCGGGCGCGACGAAATTGGCGAACGGCACGTCCACGCCGCCGACCGGCACGGCGTGGCGCCCGCCCAGCGCGGTGGTGAACACCACCAGATACAGCAATGTCTGGATCGCCGGCGCCCAGATCGTCTGGAGCTGCACCTTGAAGA
>DASTLZ010000083.1:0-5957 GCA_035714425.1 Sphingomonas sp. | reverse complement strand
CCCGCTCCCCCTCCCGGCCGCCCACACGATACTGTGCTGTGTGGCCGGGAGGGGGAGCGGGCTGGCACCGCCTGCGAAACTCGCTCTCTCGCGAGTTTTCAAACAGCCACTAAGCCCCGTCTGTCTGGGAACAGGTTCGAGCGCATTGTCCCACCCGCTGACGTTCACGTCGGCGGCGCGCACGTCGACGCCGTGCTGCACCGCATCGCCGACCAATTGCGCCGGCGCGTAAAACCCCATCGGCTGCGCATTGAGCAGCGCGCAGGTGAACACCGCGGGGTGAAAGCATTTGATCCACGACGAGACATAGACAAGCCGTGCGAAGCTGAGCGCATGGCTTTCGGGAAAGCCATAGCTGCCAAAGCCTTCGATCTGCTTGTAGCAGCGCTCGGCAAAATCCTGCTCGTACCCGCGCGCCACCATGCCACCGACCAGCTTCGCCTGGAAATCGTGCATCCCGCCGACGTTGCGGAACGTCGCCATCGCGCGGCGCAGCTGGTTGGCCTCGCCCGGCGTGAAACCCGCAGCGACGATCGCCAGCTTCATCGCCTGTTCCTGGAACAGCGGCACGCCGAACGTGGAACGCAGCAATTGCCGCAATTCGTCGGGCGGGCCAAAACGCGGGTCGGGCGCGGGGAAATCCACCGTCTCCTTGCCCGCACGGCGGCGCAGGTACGGGTGGACCATGTCCCCCTCGATCGGCCCCGGCCGCACGATCGCGACCTGCACGACCAGATCATAGAGTTCGCGCGGCTTCAGCCGCGGCAGCATGTTGATCTGCGCACGGCTTTCGACCTGGAACACGCCGATGCTGTCGCCCTTGCACAGCATGTCGTACACCCGGTCGTCCTCGTCGACCGCGACGCTCTCCAGGTCGGGGCGGTCCAGCCCGTGATGCTCCATCAGGTCGAACGCCTTGCGGATGCACGTCAACATGCCCAGCGCCAGGACATCGACCTTCATCAGGCCCAGGACGTCGATATCGTCCTTGTCCCATTCGATGAACGTCCGGTCCGCCATCGCGCCATTGTGGATCGGCACCATCTCGTCCAGCCGGCCCTGCGTCAGGACGAAGCCGCCGACATGCTGCGACAGATGCCGCGGAAAGGTCAGCAGGCGGTTCACCAGCCCGTTCAGCCGCACCATGTCCGGATTGGCGGGATCGAAGCCGCTGTCCTCGACCCGTTTTTCGCCATAGCGATCCGAAAAGCTGCCCCACACGGTGCTGGTCAGCCGCTGGGTCATGTCCTCGCTCATTCCCAGCACGCGGCCCACTTCGCGCACCGTGGATCGCGGGCGGTAATGGATGACGGTGGCGGCGATGGCGGCGCGTTCGCGGCCATAGCGGCGATAGATATATTGCATCACCTCCTCGCGCCGCTCGTGTTCGAAATCGACGTCGATGTCGGGCGGCTCGTCGCGTTCGGCGGAGACGAAGCGCGAGAACAGCAGATCGTATTTCATCGGATCGACCGATGTGACGCCCAGCAGATAGCAGACCGCAGAATTGGCCGCGGAGCCGCGCCCCTGGCACAGGATCGGCGGGTCGCACGCCCGCGCGAAGCGGACGATGTCGTGGACGGTCAGGAAGTAATAGGCGTAATTGCGGTCTTCGATCAGCGCGAATTCCTCGGCCAATATCCGCCGCATCCGATCCAGTTCCCAACCGTCATAGCGCGCGATCGCCGTCTGCCACGCCAGATGCTCCAGCCATTCTTGCGGCGCCCATCCGGCGGGCACCGGCTCGTGCGGATATTCGTACCGCAATTGGTCGAGCGAAAAGCCGATCCGCGCCAGCAGCCGCGCCGCCTGCGCCACCGCATCGGGCCGGTCGCGGAACAGCCGTGCCATGTCCTCGCCCGGCTTCAGGTGGCGCTCGCCATTGGCCGCCAGCCGCCGACCGGCGAACCGCAGGGTCAGGCCGTCGCGGATGCAGGTGACGACATCGTGCAGGTCGTGCGCGTCGCGCGTCGCATACAGCGCATCGGTGGTCGCGATCAGCGGCACGCCTGCTGCATCGGCGATGCGCGCCAGCCGCAGCAAGTGCCGGCGGTCGCGCCCGGCACGCTGCATCGCGACGCCCAGCCAGACGCTGTCGGGCGCAAGCCGCCTGAGCGCCGCCAGCGTGGTGCTCAGGCCCAGGTCGGAACCCAGATCGGCACGCGGCGGCGGCAGGTCCGTGTCCCTTGCCGGCGTCGCAGGTCGCGCGGTCGACGACGGCAGCACGATCAGCAACAGATCCTGGTACAGCGCGATCAGATCGCCCAGCCCCAGGATGCAGCCCCCCTTGGTGGCCCGCCGGTTGCCCACCGTCAGCAGCCGGGTCAGCCGTCCCCAGCCGACGCGCGTGGCGGGATAGGCCACGATATCCGGCGTGCCGTCCGCGAACACCAGCCGCGCGCCCACCGCCAGCTTGAAATCGAACGCCGGCAATCCGGTCCCCAGCAGGCCCTTGCGTGCACGCTTCAGCGCGTCGTGCGCGCGGACCACGCCGGCCACCGTGTTGCGATCGGCGATCCCTATCCCGCAATGACCCAGCTCGACCGCGCGCGCGACCATGTCGGCGGGGTGCGATGCGCCGTCCAGGAACGAGAAATTGGTCGCCGCGACCAGATCGGCGAACGCCGTCATCGCCCGCTCACGCGAATACCCCGTGGACATACCATTTCGGGCTGTCGGTTTCCTCGAACAGGCCGTGGCGGAATATCCAGAAGCGCCGTCCGCGCCGATCCTCGACCCGGTAATAATCGCGCGTCGGCACCGCGCTATCGTGGCGGCGCCACCATTCGCCGGCGATCCGCTCGGGCCCTTCCGCCCGCGCGATCTCGTGCACCTTGCGGCGCCAGCGAAAGACGCGCGGCGGGCCGTCGGGGACTTCGGCGACGATGCCTTCGATCAATTGCGGCGGATCGAACAGATAGATGGGCCGCAGCGGCGGCTCGCCCGCTTCCGGCGCGATCCAGGCCGCGGGCGGCCTTGCGTCCCCGACGGGCAGCGTCAATTCGGCCTGTTCGGGGACATGGCTGTCTCGCGCGGCGAAACGGCGCACCCGGCCGCGGCCCAGCCGGGTCGCAAGCTGATCGACCAGCGCATCCACCGCCGGCGAGCCGCCCTGCTGCCCCACCTGCTGCCCCACCTGCTGCCCGCCCTCTCCGCCTTCCAGCTTCAGCTGCGACGCGTCGATCCGCTCGGCGGCGATCACCTCCAGGCGGATCATGTCATAGCCAAAACCTGGGTCGAGCGGATCGGACAGCGCATCGATCCGCTCGCGGAACAGCCGCCCCAGCACGGCGACGTCGCGGGTCGGCCGCCCGGTCTCGACGCGCAGCCGCTGGACCAGCCCGTCGGCGCGAAACAGCCGCGCCTCGAACCGCCGGCCGCCTTCGTGGCGGCGCTCCAGCAATATGCCGGCTTCCGCCACCAGCTCCTCGATCACCGTCAGGGCATATTCGGTGCGCGCGATCGGCTCGGCAAAGCGGCGCTCGACGCCGATCGGCTGGACGGTGCGGCGCGGCGACAGCGGGCTCTGCGCCTCGCCGAACAACCGCCGCACCCGGGTCGCGGCATCCGCGCCGAAGCGGGCGGCGATGCCGGCGAGCGGGCGTTGCGCGACATCGCCCACCGTCTTCAGCCCGGCCGCGACGAGCGCAGCGATCGCATCCGCGTCCAGCCCCAGCGCCGCCACCGGCAGGCGTTTGAGCGCGCGCTGCTCGTCGGGCGCCGGCGCTCCGGCGAACCGCGCCAGCGCGCGCGCGGCATCGGGGGTGTCGCCAAAGGCATGGCGCGCCAGCACGCCGCGCCGGCCCATCCGCGCCTCGACATCCACCGCCAGCCGCCGCTCCCCATCGAAGGCATGGACACAGCCGGCGATATCCAGGACCAGGCCGTCGGGCGGATCGAGCGCGACGGACGGCGTATAGCGCGAACACGCATCGGCCAGCGTTTCCAGCCAGTCGTGGTCGCCATGCGGATCGGCGTCGAACACCTCCAGCGCGGGGATACGCGCGCGCGCATCCGCCAGGGTCAGGCCCGGCGTCAGCCCCAGCGCCGCCGCCGTCGCATCCACGCTGGCCAGGCGCACCGCATTGCCGACGCGCTCGACGAAGACGATCGGTTGCGCATCACGCCCGACGAACAGATGCGGGCGGGCGCTGCGCAGCCGCTCCACCGCCAGCCAGGGAAAGACCAGCGCCAGATAACGCCGGGGTATCTTCGCGGATGTCTGGGGCCAGGATGTCTGGGAGCGGGATGTCGGGGGCTGTATCGAATCGGCAGGCATCACGGTTCCACTCCACGCGCCAGCGGCGGCCGGACGGGCCGCCGCGTCGGCGTTGCAATTCGATGTCGAAGGCGGGCAGGCCGGGGGCGCCCGCGTCCAGCGGGATCGACGGCACCGCCGCCACGCCCCACCGGGTCGCCGCCGCGCTCGGCACCGGCTGTCCCCCGACGCGCAGCATCAGGACGGTGACGCCGGATCGCTCCGCCGCCAGCATCAGCCGGCGCGTCGCGGTCAGGTCGATGCCGGGGCAGCGCCCCCATGCCTCGACCACCAAAGTCCCCAGCCCGGCACAGCGCGCACCATCGGCGGCGGCGCGCAGCAACGCGGCGTCGTCGGCGACCAGCGCCAGCACCAGCCGGTCGGGCGCCAGGCCCATTTCGACCAGCCCGGTGGCATGCAGCCGGCCGCCCTGCCGCTCGGCCGCTTCGCTGCGCAGCCACAGGATCGGTGTCGCCCCCGCCGCCAGCGCCAGGGCGATGGCGAACCCGGCCGCGCACGCCGCATCTTCGGCATGAATTTCGTGCAATTGCGCTTTCGCCAGGCCTTCGCATCGCCACGCATCGTCGCTGCGACCATCGCCCTGACGCGGTGGCGCATACACCGAATCGCTGCCGCCGGCGACGTGTCGCAGGTGAGCGATAAGGGTGGTCGACTCGGGCATTAGTTCTTGTAATGTTCTTATTAGCGCTGCGCCAGCGCCATCCTGAAACATCGAAAAAGCACCTCGCGTCGGTGGCTTGTCGATCTGGGGAATAGCGATCTCTTAACCGTCGCGCGGTACGGTGCCTGCTCGAAGCAACCATGCCTCGTGGGAGCGAACATGCTGAAGTCGATTCGACCGGACCAAGCCAGGATGGGCATGTACGTGCACGCCTTCGAAGGCGGCTGGCTGTCCCATCCGCTCTGGCGGTCACGGTTCCTGATCTCGTCCGACAAGGATCTCGACCGCATCCGCGCAAGCGAATCCGGCATCATCATCGATACGACAAAGGGATCGGACATCGCGCCCCCGCCGGGCAGGAAGGGGCCCAGCATCCCTGCCTCGATGCGCGCGGCCGGGGGGTTCGGCCGTGCCGATCAGGCGCGCGCCGCCGAATTGGCGCTGCGCTCCACCAAGGTCGTAAAGGCGATGTACGAGGATTGCCGGCTGGGCCGGGACGTGACGACCACCGATATCCTGTCGACCGTCGACGACATCGCCGATTCGCTCAACAACATGGCCGCCTTCATCAGCGTTACCCGGCTCAAGGCGCAGGATGACGCGACCTACACCCATTCCGTCGCCGTATGCGCCCTGATGATAAGCATGGCCCGCGAACTCGGTCTCCCTCCCGAAGCCGTGCACGATCTGGGCATGGCGGGGCTTCTCCACGATATCGGAAAGGTGTCGGTGAACCCCTCGATTCTGCTGAAGGCCGAGGCGCTGACCGATGCGGAACTAGCGGAGTTGCGCCGCCATCCCACCATCGGCCACGAAATCCTGTCCGCCGCGCAAGGCATCCCTGCGGTGGCACTGGATGTCTGCCTGCACCACCACGAACGCCCCGACGGCAGCGGATATCCCTTTGGCCTGAAGCAGGACGCGATCAGCCAGGCGACGCGGATGGCCAGCGTGTGCGACGTCTATGATGCGATGACGTCGATCCGCCCCTATTCGGCGACCAAATCGCCGCTGGAG
>DASTLZ010000082.1:0-7968 GCA_035714425.1 Sphingomonas sp. | reverse complement strand
GCGCGCGCAACACCTATCTGCTCGATGCGATCGGCACCAATCCGCTGCTCCCTTACGGCGCGACGGACCTCAGCCAGTCGCTCAACTATGCCGGCCTCGATTACGACGCCAACGTCCCCGGTATCCAGCCGTTCGCGCAGGACAGCGTGGCGTTCAACCGCGTCACCGGCCGCGCCGTCGTCGATTACCGGATAACCCCCGACAATCTGGTCTATGCGTCCTATTCGCGCGGTTACAAATCGGGCGGCATCAATCCGCCGCTGGCGCCGGTCTTCGCGGTGCCGCTCACCTTCCTGCCCGAAAAGGTCGATGCGTTCGAATTCGGATCGAAGAACACGCTGGGCGGCGGCGCACTGCGCCTCAACCTCACCGGCTTCTACTACAAGTACAAGGACCTGCAGCTTTCGCGCATCGTCTCGCGCACGTCGGTGAACGACAATGTCAGCGCGGACATCTACGGGGTGGAGGCCGAAGCCGTCATCAGCCCGGTTCCCGCCTTCGTCGTCAACGCCAATTTCTCGTATCTGCGCTCGAAAGTGACGCAGGACAAATTGCTCGCCAATCCGCGCGATCCGTCGGGCGGCCGGTCCGATACCGTCATCATCAAGGATGCGACCAACGCCGCCAATTGCGCGCTCGTCCCCAACACGCGCGGCAATGCCGCGGGCGCGAATGCCTTCGTCGGCGCGGTCAACACCTTGGGCCTCGGGCTGCGCGCGCCGGTGCCGGTGCCGGGCACCACGACCACCGGCGCGTTCTCGGTGTGCAACACGCTGGCCGCCATCGCCAGCGGCAGCGTGCCGACCAGCTCGCCGCTGTTCGCCTTGCAACAAGGGCTGCGCGCCGCGTTCGGCGTGCCCAGCGGCGCCTTCCCCTACACCGTCGTCGGCAGCGGCGTGGAGGTCAACATCCGTGGCAATCGCCTGCCGCAGGCGCCGTCGTACAAGGCGTCGATCGGCGCGCAATATACCATCGATTTCGCCAATGGCATGACGCTCGTGCCCCGCGGCGACCTGAACTACACCGGCAACAGCTATGGCAGCATCTTCAACCAGAACGTCGATCGCATCGGCGGCTATGAAGTCGTCAACGCACAGGTCCAGCTGAACGGCGCGCAAGGCCGCTGGTATCTCCGCGGCTTCGTCCAGAACCTGACGAAGAACGATGCGATCACCGGCCAGTACGTCACCGATCAATCCTCCGGCCTGTTCACCAACGCCTTCATCATCGAACCCCGCCGCTACGGCCTCGCCGCCGGGTTCAAATTCTGATCCTCACCCCCCCCGCCTTCCCTCACCGCCCGCCTTCCCTCACCGCCCACCTTCCCTCACCCCCGCGCCTTCAATTCGTCGCGGATTTCCCGGAGCAGCGCGATCTCGGCCGGTTCGGGGGCGGGGGGGGCCGGCACGGCGGCATCCTCGTGGCGCAGCCGTGCCGCTTCGCGTTCGATCAGCGCGGCGGCGCGGTTCACGGTGCGCAGGATCAGGAAGATGATGACCGCGACGATCAGGAAATTGACCAGCTGCGTCGCGAACGCACCATATCCCAGCAACGGCACGCCCGCTTTCTTCAGCGCCGCGTAATCGCTCAGGCTGCCGGCATAGCTCGCCGGCACCGGCCCCATCCGCCAGAAATAGCTGGAGAAATCCAGCCCGCCGAAGATCTTGCCGATCACCGGCATCAGCACGTCGTCGGTCAGCGACGTCACGATCCGCCCGAACGCACCCCCGATGATGACCGCCACGGCCAGGTCCAGCACGTTGCCGCGCATGATGAACGCCCGAAATTCCTTGAGCATCTCGCCCTCCCGCGTGTGCGCCAAGCCCGCACTCGGCACCCTGACCCCCCACTCTAATCGCCGATTTCGCTTTCGCCCACCCCGGCGGCTGTCGTATACGCATAGTACAGATGGCCAGGAGAGACCGACTGATGTCCCGTTCGATATTCGCCCCGATCGCCGTGATCGCGCCCGCCGTCCTGCTGGCCGGCTGCGGCCTGAACAGCGTGCCGACCGCGGAGGAAACCGCCAAGGCGCGCTGGAGCGACGTGGAAAATCAGTATCAGCGCCGCGCCGATCTGATCCCCAATCTGGTGTCGACGGTGAAGGCCGCCGGCGCGCAGGAAAAATCGATCCTGGTCGAAGTGACGCAGGCCCGCGCCGGCGCCAGTCAGGTCAAGCTCAGCGGCGATCAGCTGACCGATCCGGCCAAGATGGCACAGTTCGAACGCGCGCAAGGTGCGGTCACGATGTCGCTTCAGCGACTTCAGGAGGCCTATCCCGAACTCAAGAGCCAGGGCAATTACACCACGCTGATGAGCCAGCTCGAAGGCACGGAAAACCGCATCACGATCGCGCGCGGCGATTACAACAAGGCGGTGCAGGATTATAACACCCGCATCCGCACCTTTCCCGACGCGATCGGCGCGCGCGTCTTCTACGGCGCAAAGCCGCTGACCCCGTTCAAGGCGACGTCGGCCGATGCCGAACAGGCACCGACGGTGAACTTCGGGAACGGCAGCTGATCGCCATGATGCGGCGGGCTTTTGCCCCATTGCTGGCCCCGATCTGGGTAGCGATCCTGCTCTGGGCCAGCCTGCTCGGGGCCGGCCTGCTCTGCGCGAGCATGCCGGTGCAGGCGCAGACCTTTCCCAAGCTGACCGGCCGTGTCGTCGATGCGGCCAACGTCCTGTCGCCGGCGGCCGAGGCGGATCTGTCGGCCAAGCTGCAATCGCTGGAACGCGACACCAAACGCCAGCTGATCGTCGCGACGATCCCGGATCTCGAAGGATATCCGGTCGAGGATTATGGCAACAAGCTGATCCGGGCGTGGGGTGTGGGCCTGAAGGATGTGAACAACGGCGCGATCCTCCTGATCGCACCGAAGGATCGCAAGGTCCGGATCGAGGTCGGCTATGGCCTCGAACCGTTCCTCACCGACGCCTTGTCGAGCCAGATCATCAATCAGCAGATGACCCCGCGCTTGCGTGCCGGTGATTATGATGGCGCGGCGACCAGCGGCGCAGAGACGATCATCGCGCAGCTCCGCGCCGCGCCGGAAGAAGCTCAGGCGCGCACCGATGCGGCGGCTGCCGATTTCGACAAGGCGCACAAGGCCGCGCGGTCGCGCGGCGGCGGCGTTCCGGTCGGCCTGATCTTTTGGGGGATTATCATCGGCTTCGTCGTTCTGCCGATGATGTTTCGTCGGGGTGGCGCGGGCGGGCGGTCCTACGGCGGGGGCGGGGGCAGGGGCAGGGGCAGCGGCTTCGGCGGCGGCATCGGACACGTGGTGCTATGGTCGATCGCCAGCGAGATGATGCGCGGCGGCGGGTCCGGCTTTGGCGGCGGCTTCGGCGGTGGCGGCGGATCGAGCGATTCCGGCTGGGGCGGGAGCGACTTTTCGGGCGGCGGCGGCGGGTCCGGCGGCGGCGGCGGCGCTTCGGGGGATTGGTGATGCAACTGACGCAACAGGATCACGCGATCGTCTCGGCGGCGGTGACCGCGGCCGAACTCGGCACCGATGGAGAGATCGTGACCGTCGTCGCCGGCCGGTCGGACGCCTATCACGACGTGGCGCTGCACTGGGCGGTGCTGGCGATGCTGCTGGTCCTCGCGCTGCTCGCGACCTGGCCCGGCCTGATCGATACGCTCCATGCGCTGGTCGCCGATCCGTGGACCAGCGCGCCGACGATCCGCGCCGCCATGCTCGCCGCGCTGATCCTGACGACGCTGGCGTTCCTGGTCGTGCGCCTCGCGCTGACGTGGCAGCCGCTGCGACTCGCGCTGACGCCGCGCGCGACGAAGGCGCGGCGGGTGCGCGCGCGCGCGATGACGCTGTTCCGCACCGCCGCCGAACAGCGCACGATCGCCAGCACCGGGGTATTGCTCTACCTCTCGCTCGCCGAACACCGGGCGGAGATCATCGCCGATGCCGCGATCCACGGTCGCGTCGCGCCGGAGACATGGGGCGCGGCGATGGCCGCGTTGGTGGCCGCGGTGCGCGACGGTCGCCCCGGTGAGGGCATGGCAGACGCGGTGACGCAGATCGGCGCGGTGCTCGCCGAACATTTCCCGCGCAGCGAAGGCGACGTAAACGAACTTCCCGATCGGCTGATCCTGCTGTGAGCGCCAAGACCCCGTGGCAGGGCAAGTGGCTGGCGATCCGCACGCAGGGGCCGTGGGAATATTGCGAGCGGGTCGGCGGCATCGCCGCGGCCGTCATCGTCGCGAACGAGGACGGCCATATCCTGCTGATCGAACAGCACCGCGTGCCCGTCGGCGGCCCCTGCCTCGAATTGCCTGCCGGGCTCGTCGGCGACGACCGGGCCGGCGAGACGATCGAACGCGCCGCGGCGCGCGAGCTGGAGGAGGAAACCGGCTATCGCCCCGCCTCGGTCCAGCGGCTGGGCACGTTCTACGCTTCGCCAGGCATGACGTCGGAGACCTTCGAACTCGTCCGCGCCACCGGCCTGACCCAAGTGGCCGGCGGCGGCGGTATCGGCGACGAGGATATCCGCGTCCACCGCGTCGCGCTGGCCGATCTGCCCGCCTTCGTCGAAGGTCGCCGTGCCGCCGGCGTTGCGGTCGATGCCAAGATGCTGCTGGTGCTCAGCGCGGCGCTGCTCGCGACGAAGTAACGATTGACACCATCGGCCGCCATGCGCAATCTGGTAACAACGGTTACCGAGTGGAGCGCAGCGATGCAGCATATGGACGTCAACCCGATGGGCCTGGACGGCTTCGCCTTCTGCGAATTCACCTCGCCCGATCCGGACCGCATGGCCGCGCAGTTGGAGCAATTCGGCTTCGTCGCCGCCTCCACCCACCCGGTCCGCGCGATCACCCGCTACAAGCAAGGTCGCATCAACCTGCTGCTCAACCGCGAGCCCCGCGGCCAGGCGGCCGATTTCGCCGCCGCGCACGGCCCGTCCGCCAACGGCATGGCCTTCCGCGTCCATGATGCCAAGGCCGCGTTCGACGCCGCTGTGTCGCGCGGCGCCCAGGCCGCCGACGCCGCCACCGGGGCGCTCGGCGAAGGCAGCTACGTGCTCCAGGGGATCGGCGGCTCGCTCCTGTACCTGGTCGACGCGGCGGACCTGTACGCCGACTGGAACCAGGTCCCCGGCGCGGCCGAGGCCGAAGCGGCCAACACCGTCGGCCTCGATCTGCTCGACCACCTCACCCACAACGTCCGTCGCGGCCAGATGCGGACATGGTCCAGCTTCTACGGCCAGATCTTCGGCTTCGAAGAACAGAAGTATTTCGATATCAAGGGCAAGGCGACCGGCCTGTTCAGCCAGGCGATGATCGCCCCCGACAAGGCGATCCGCATCCCCCTGAACGAAAGCCAGGACGAACACAGCCAGATCGAGGAATTCATCCGCGACTATAACGGCGAAGGCATCCAGCACCTCGCGCTCACCACCGACGATATCTACGCCACGGTCGAGAAGCTGCGCGCCCGCGGCGTGAAGTTGCAGGACACGATCGAGACCTATTACGAACTCGTCGACGCCCGCGTCCCCGGCCACGGCGAAGACCTCGACCGCCTGCGCCGCAACCGCATCCTGATCGACGGCGACGTCGAGAGCGAAGGTCTGCTGCTGCAAATCTTCACCGAGGCGATGTTCGGCCCGATCTTCTTCGAAATCATCCAGCGCAAGGGCAACGAAGGCTTCGGCAACGGCAATTTCCAGGCGCTGTACGAGTCGATCGAACTCGATCAGATCCGGCGCGGGGTCATCACCGTCGATGCCTGAAGAAGGTGGTTCGCGCGGAGGTGCGGAGGCGGGAGAAAAGCTGATCGATCCTCCAACCACCCCGGCGCAGGCCGGGGCCCAGGTGGGAAGGCGGAGATGATGGGCGGACCGCTGTTCCTATCGTCTCCCGACTGGGCCCCGGCCTTCGCCGGGGTGGTTGCGGGGGTGGGGAAGCCAGTGCTCGGTGCACAATCCCTTCGCGCCTTTGCGTGAACGACCGAACGCCCGACGAGAGAGGATGACATGACCCAGTATCTCACCGGCTTCGGCAACCACCACGCCACGCAAGCCGTCCCGAACGCCCTCCCCATCGGGCGCAATTCGCCGCAGCGTCCCGCATTCGGCCTCTATGCCGAGCAGCTCTCCGGCACCGCCTTCACCGCGCCGCGCCACGAAAACCGCCGGTCGTGGCTGTACCGCCTGCGCCCCACCGCCGACCATCCGCCGTTCGCGCCGTATGACGGCGCGCCGCGCTTCGCCCCCGGCGCCCCGGATCAGCCGCTCGCCCCCAACCGCCTGCGCTGGGACGCGATCGCGCCGCCCGCGGGCGTCGACCTGATCGACGGCATGACGACGATGCTGGCCAACCGCGACCCGGCCGATCTGGCAGGCGTCGCGCTTCACCTCTACGCCGCCGATCGCGACATGACGCAGCGGGTGTTCTTCGATGCCGACGGCGAATTGCTGTTCGTGCCGCACGAAGGCCGCCTGCACCTCCTGACCGAATTCGGCCATATCCACGTCGCGCCCGGCCAGATCGCGCTGATCCCGCGCGGCGTGCGCTTTCGCGCGCTGCTGCCCGATGGCGCGGCGCGCGGCTATGTCTGCGAAAACCACGGCGCGCTGTTCCGCTTGCCCGAACTCGGCCCGATCGGCGCCAACGGCCTGGCCAATCCGCGCGATTTCGAAACCCCGGTCGCCGCTTTCGAAGACCGCGACGAACCGACGCAAGTGATCCAGAAATACATGGGGTCGCTGTGGTCGACCACGCTGGATCACATGCCGCTCGATGTCGTCGCGTGGCACGGCGATCTGGCGCCGTGGCGCTACGATCTCGCCCGGTTCAACACCATCGGCAGCGTCAGCTTCGATCATCCCGATCCGTCGATCTTCACCCTGTTGACCAGCCCCAGCGACATGCCCGGTCGCGCCAACGCCGATTTCGTCGTCTTCCCGCCGCGCTGGATGGTGGCGGAGGACACGTTTCGCCCGCCGTGGTTCCACCGCAACGTGATGTCGGAGGCGATGGGCCTGATTGCCGGCGCCTATGACGCCAAGGCCGACGGCTTTCGCCCCGGCGGGCTGTCGCTCCACAATCTGATGGCGGGCCACGGCCCCGATCTGGCGAGCTGGCAAGCCGCGAGCGCCGCGGACCTCGCGCCGCACAAGCTGACGGGGACGATAGCGTTCATGCTGGAAAGCTGCTGGCCCTATCGCCCGACCCGCTTCGCGCTGGACCATGCGCAGCCCGATTACGACGCCGCCTGGGCCCATTTCCCCAAAGCGCGGCTACCGCGGTGAACGACGTCCGCATCTGGACCACCCCGGCGGGAGTCGCGCTCGGCCCGCTGGCCCTGATCGCGGACGGCACCGCGCGCAATTACGTCCTGCGCATGCGCGCCGGCCGGTTCCACGGCTTCGTGGTGCGCCGCGGGGACGAGGTGTTCGGCTATGTCGATCGCTGCCCGCACATGGGCGTGCCGCTGGCGCAGCGGCTCGACGGCTATCTCGCCCCTGCCGGCGATCTGATCGCGTGCAGCTGGCACGGCGCGCTGTTCGCGATCGCCGACGGCCTGTGCGTCGGCGGCCCCTGCGCGGGACAAAGCCTGACGCCCTGGCCCGTGGTATCGGTCGATGGCAACATCGTCACGCGGTAGCAGCCCCCAAGGGCCTGTTGTTCGCGACCATCTTGCTCTCCCCTCCCCTTCATGGGGAAGCACAACGCATCTGCCAACTGCGTCTTATCCGGCACGGTCTGAGGAGGCCCGCGCACCGAGCAGAGTGTTTCACGCCGAGGCGCGGAGGGCGCGGAGGTGTCACGCTTCGGGCCAGCGCCTCATATCCTCGGTGGCTGTCAGCCAGGCCGGGAGCAGCGTTGCGGGCCGGCAGGTTCACCCCGAGCGCGACACCTCCGCGGCCTCCGCGCGGACGGAAATCGTCTTCGTTCCTGCTGCGTGCCCGCTGGTCCTATGCGATGGCCCTGCTTTCAGG
>DASTLZ010000081.1:0-3872 GCA_035714425.1 Sphingomonas sp. | reverse complement strand
GTCTTCACGATGCGGATGATCCGCGCCTTGTCGTGTCCGTCCGCCAATTGCCCGGCGATGGCGGACAGCAGGAAGAACGGCAGGATCGCGATGCCCGTGGCCAGCGCGTTGAAATTGGCCTCCGCGCCGGCATCGTTGAAGATCGCATAGGTGGCGAACAGCACCATCGCGGTCTTGAACAGATTGTCGTTGAACGCCCCCAGGAACTGGGTCGCGAACAGGGGCAGGAAGCGGCGGCGCTTCAGGAGCCCCAGGGCATTTATCATCGGAAAGGATGGTCCGGGTGGTGGCGAAAGCCGATGCATAGCCCAGCCGCCCCGCCACCGCTACTCTTGCCGCCGCGCCCGCCCCAGTGCCCGCCCCAGCGCCCGCCCCAGCGCCCGCCCCAGCGCCCGCCACCGCGCCCGCCACCGCGCGCAGACACCGGTGTGGAAGCGGCGGGCGCGATCGGATAAGCGGGCCGCCATGCTTTCCGATCTGCCTCCCGATCTGCCCGTCTCCGTCGCCGCTCTGTATCGCTTCACCCGCCTCGACGGTCCGCAAGCGGTGCGCGATGTCCTCGCCGCGCGGTGCGAAGCGCTGGGGATACGCGGGACGCTGCTGCTGGCGGGGGAGGGGATCAACGGCACGATCGCGGGGACGCGGCATGCGATCGACGCGATCGTCGCGGACCTGCGCGCCTTGCCCGGCTGCGCCGACATGGCGGTCAAGCGCGCGACCGCGGCGGCGATGCCGTTCCACCGGCTGAAGGTGCGCGTGAAGCGGGAGATCGTGACGATGGGCCGTGCGGTCGATCCGCAGCACGCCGGCACCTATGTGGCGCCCGCCGACTGGAACGCGCTGATCGCCGATCCCGACACGGTCGTGGTCGATACCCGCAACGCCTATGAAGTCGCGATCGGCAGCTTTCCCGGCGCGCTCGATCCGCGCACGACCGCGTTCAGCGACTTTCCCGCCTGGCTCGCCGCGCACCGCGACGAACTGGCCGGCAAGCGCGTGGCGATGTTCTGCACTGGCGGCATCCGCTGCGAAAAGGCGACGGCGCTGTTGCGCGAGGAAGGGATCGCCGACGTCCACCATCTGGAAGGCGGCATCCTGCGCTATCTCGAAGAGGTGCCCGCCGCGCAGAGCCTGTGGGCAGGCGAATGTTTCGTGTTCGACGAGCGCGTGGCGGTGGGGCAGGGCCTGTCACCCGGCACGCATGCGCTTTGCCGCGCCTGCCGCATGCCGGTGTCGCCCGAAGACCGCGCGTCGTCGCTTTATGCGGAAGGCGTCGCCTGCCCCCGCTGCCACGACGCGCGCACCGACGAACAACGTGCCGCCTATGCGGAACGCCACCGGCAGGTGCAAATGGCGGAACGACGCGGCCGGCGCCACGTCGGTCCTCGCGGATAACGCCCGCCGCTCAGCCGGCCGGCGCGCCCCGAAACGGCACCACCGTCGCATATTGCTCCACCCCCGGCGCCCCCGCCACCGTCGCGCCCTGTCGCAGCAAAAAGGCGTGGCGGACGATCTCGGCCTGCTGCTCGATGCCGTAACGGTGGAACGCCTGCCCCGGCTTCAGCGCATAATCGTACCGGCACCACGGATGCCGGGCCAGCGGCAGGAAGATACCGCGCTGATGCTGCCAGATGTGGACCATCTCGTGGATGAACAGCCCCTGGTCGTGCAGCGGGCACGCGCCGAAATCCTCGCGCCAGCCGTCGCCCCTGGGGTGGAAATGGATGCACCCGCGCGGCGCCATCACCACGCCGCGCGGCTGGAAGAAGGCCCATTTGGTCCGCGCGAGGCGAACCTGCGCATAATCGATCGCATCGCCGAACACCGACCGGGCGAGCCGCGTCTCGCCGTCCGTCAGCCCGCGCCTCACTGCGGTGCCGCGTCGCCCGCGCCGATCACATTGGCCTTGCGCGATATGCGGTTGCCGTCGGCGAAGGTCAGGGTCAGCAGCACCGGGCGCCCACGCGGGACGATACCCGGGTTCATCTGGAACAGCATGACGTGGCGCCCGCCCGGTGCGAACACCACGTCGGTGTTCGCCGGCACCCGCACTTTGTCCAGCGGCGCCATCGTCATCATCGTGCCCGATTGCATGCTCTCGTGCATTTCCGACTTGATCGACACGTCGCTGGTGACCGCGATCACGGTCGTGTCGACGGGGCCGCCGTGGATGGTGAAATACGCCGCCGCCGGCGCGCCCTTGACCGCGGACAGCCGCACCCAGGCGTTGTCCACGCTCAGCTCCGGCGCGGCGCTGCACCCTGCCAGCAGGGCGAGCACCACCGCCGCCGAAATGCGCGAGCCTGATATCCGCACCGCATGTCCCCTATCGGATCACGTGAAAATCGCCTGCATCCCTAAGCATCAGGCAATCTTGCGACAAGCGCGATGGCACCTATATCGCGCCCATCGTCGCGAAGTTGCGCTGCCGTAACGGGGCGCCGCTTCACTGGGTTTCGTTTCCTGAGGGGCTAGTTGAGCACAATGGCAAAAGTAATCGGTATCGATCTGGGCACTACCAACAGCTGCGTTTCCGTGATGGAAGGCGGCAAGCCCAAGGTCATCGAAAACACCGAAGGCGCGCGCACGACGCCGTCGATCGTCGCCTTCGCCAAGGATGGCGAGCGGCTGGTCGGCCAGCCGGCCAAGCGCCAGGCGGTCACCAACGGCGACAACACGATCTTCGCGGTGAAGCGCCTGATCGGCCGCCGCTACGACGATCCCATCACCAAGAAGGACACCGAACTGGTGCCCTACAAGATCGCGCGCGGCGGCAACGGCGATGCATGGGTATCGGCCGGCGGCAAGGATTATTCGCCGTCGCAGATTTCCGCCTTCATCCTTCAGAAGATGAAGGAAACCGCAGAAGCGCATTTGGGCGAGACGGTGACTCAGGCGGTCATCACCGTGCCTGCCTATTTCAACGATGCTCAGCGTCAGGCCACCAAGGACGCCGGCCAGATCGCCGGCCTGGAAGTGTTGCGCATCATCAACGAGCCGACGGCGGCGGCGCTGGCGTACGGCCTGGACAAGCAGGACGGCAAGACGATCGCGGTCTATGACCTTGGTGGCGGCACGTTCGACATTTCGGTGCTGGAAATCGGCGACGGCGTGTTCGAGGTGAAGGCGACCAACGGCGACACCTTCCTGGGCGGTGAGGATTTCGACAACAAGCTCGTTCAGTTCCTGGCCGACGGCTTCAAGAAGGACGAGGGCATCGACCTCGCCAAGGACAAGCTGGCACTGCAACGGCTGAAGGAAGCGGCCGAAAAGGCGAAGATCGAGCTGTCCTCGGCACAGTCGACCGAAGTCAATCTCCCCTTCATCACCGCCGACCAGAACGGCCCCAAGCATCTGGTCAAGACGATCACCCGCGCCGATCTGGAGCGGATGGTCGAGGATCTCATCAAGCGGACGCTCGACCCCTGCAAGAAGGCACTGGCCGATGCCGGGATCAAGGCGGAGGACATTTCCGAAGTCGTGCTGGTCGGCGGCATGACGCGCATGCCGCGCGTCCGCGATGTCGTGAAGAGCTTCTTCGGCAAGGAGCCGCACACCGGCGTCAACCCCGACGAAGTCGTTGCGATGGGCGCCGCGATCCAGGCCGGCGTGCTGCAGGGTGACGTGAAGGACGTGCTGCTGCTCGACGTCACGCCCTTGTCGCTGGGCATCGAGACGCTGGGCGGCGTCTTCACGCGGATGATCGATCGCAACACGACGATCCCGACGAAGAAGGCGCAGACCTATTCGACCGCCGACGACAATCAGGGCGCGGTGACGATCCGCGTCTTCCAGGGCGAGCGCGAGATGGCGGCGGACAACAAGATGCTTGGCCAGTTCGACCTGGTCGGGATCCCGCCGGCGCCCCGCGG
>DASTLZ010000080.1:0-2011 GCA_035714425.1 Sphingomonas sp. | reverse complement strand
CATAGTCGGGGACGGTCTGTGCCGACGCCGCCGTCGCGCTGAACGCCAGCGCGGCGGCAAACGCGGCCTTCAGCAGCACCGAAAGCCGCCCTTGCCCTTGCCGCCGAACCGCGCGTCCTGCCGGTCCCGGAAGAAGTCGGCATAGGCCATCGCCGGGCGGTCGGGATGATGCGCCGCCATATGCGCCAGGTAATTGTCGTACGACGGCACCCCGATCATCGACCGGGCAGTGTCGCGTAACGCGGTGGCGATGGTGCGCAGCTTCAAGCAACAGCTCCGACGGGGATGGTTTCCTGGGTGGTCACGCGTTCGTTCCGATATGCAGCACGGCAGGCGCGGATCGTGAAGATCAGGATCGCGATCACCACGCTCATGAACAACACGCAAAGCGCCGCATCGATCCGGTCGTTGAACACGATCCGGCTCATCTCGCCCAGGTTCTTGGCGGGCGCGAGCACCTCGCCGCGGGACAGCGCGTCGTTGAACTTGGCCGCATGTGACAGGAAGCCAACGCGTGGGTCGGCCGAAGCGATCTTCAGTCCGCCCGCGACCAAAGTGCAGCATACCAACCACGAGGCGGGAAGGATCGTAACCCAGGCGTGAGCCTGCTTCTTCATCCTGAATAGAACCACCGTGCCCAGCATCAGCGCGACTGCGGCCAGCATCTGGTTGGAGATGCCGAACAGCGGCCAGAGCGTATTCACCCCGCCCAGCGGATCTGTGACGCCCTGGTATAAGAAGAAGCCCCAAGCGGAGACGCACAGCGCGGTCGCCACCAGACCAGGCAGCAGTGCCGAAGCATTTCGGAAGGAGGGCACCACCACGCCGATCAGATCCTGGAGCATGAACCTGCCGGCACGGGTGCCCGCATCGACGGCCGTCAGGATGAACAGGGCTTCGAACAGGATCGCGAAATGATACCAGAAGGCCTTCATCGCCTGGCCGCCGAACATGTGGCTGAAGATCTCGGCCATGGCGACGGCGAGGGTCGGGGCGCCACCGGTCCGGGAGATGATGGTCTTTTCACCGACGTCGGTCGCGGTCTGGGTGATCGTCGCTGCGTCGATCGGGAAGCCCATCGTGGTGACTGCCAGCGCGGCGCTATCGGCGGTCGTGCCGATTACCGCCGCCGGGCTGTTCATCGTGAAATAGACGCCGGGATCGAGAATGCAGGCACCGATCAGCGCGACGATCGCAACGAAGCTTTCCATCAGCATCGCGCCGTAACCGATGAACCGCGCGTCGCCTTCGTTGTCGATCAGCTTGGGGGTAGTTCCCGAAGAAATCAGCGCGTGGAACCCCGATACGGCGCCGCAAGCGATGGTGATGAACAGGAATGGGAACAACGACCCCGACCAGACGGGACCCGAACCGTCGGCGAATTTCGAGACAGCCGGCATCTTCAGCGCCGGCGACATGATCAGGATGCCGATCGCGAGGGCGACGATCGCGCCGATCTTCAGGAAGGTCGAAAGATAGTCGCGCGGTGCCAGCAACAGCCATACCGGCAGGATCGCGGCGACGCCGCCATAGCCGATCAGCACCCAGCACAATTGGATCGGGGTTAGCGTGAACATCGGCGCGAGCGTAGGGGAGGCGGCGACGCTTTGCCCGTAGACGATCGCGAGTAGCAGGCCGACGACGCCGATCGCCGACATTTCGGCGATCTTCCCGGGCCGCAGGAACCGCGCATAGACGCCCATGAACAGCGCCAGCGGGATGGTGGTCGCAACGGTGAACAGCCCCCAGGGACTGTCGGCCAGCGCGCGCACGACGATCAGCGCAAGCACGGCGAGAATGATGACCATGATCATGAATGCGCCGAACAAGGCGATCATGCCCGCCGCATTGCCCATTTCCATGCGGATCAGCTCGCCGAGCGAACGCCCGTCGCGCCGCATCGAGATGAACAGGATGATGAAATCCTGCACGGCGCCTGCCAGCACGACGCCGGCGAGGATCCAGAGCATGCCGGGAAGGTAGCCCATCTGCGCGGCCAGCACCGGGCCGA
>DASTLZ010000079.1:0-3422 GCA_035714425.1 Sphingomonas sp. | reverse complement strand
TCGGGCACGCGCGCTTATGCCTTCATCTGGGCAATGGCGGGCGAGAACCAGGATTATACCGACATGAACGTGCTCGACATCTGTCAGCTCGCATGACGAACCCGTTCGACCTTTCGGGCCGCGTCGCGGTCGTCACCGGTGCCAATACCGGTATCGGCCAGGCGATCGCGCTGGCGCTGGCAGGCGCCGGCGCCGACGTGGCGTGCGTAGGGCGGACGCCGGCGGACGACACCGTCGCGAAAGCGCGGGCGCTCGGGCGGAAGGCGGAGGTGATCTCCGCCGACCTGTCGAGCGTCGAGCCGGTCCAGCGCATCGTCGACGAGACGCTCGAAAAGCTCGGAGGCCTCGACATCCTCGTCAACAATGCGGGGATCATCCGCCGCGCCGATGCCGTCGATTTCACCGAGGAGGATTGGGACGCGGTCATCGACACCAACCTGAAATCGGTGTTCTTCCTCAGCCAGGCGGCGGGGCGGCACATGATTGCAGCGGGCCGGGGGCGGATCATCAACATCGCGTCCATGTTGACCTTTCAGGGCGGGATCCGAGTGCCGAGCTACACCGCGTCGAAATCGGGCGTGGGCGGGCTTACCAAGCTGCTCGCCAACGAATGGACCGCCAAGGGCGTGACCGTGAACGCGATCGCGCCAGGCTATATCGCCACGAACAACACCGCCGCGCTCCAGGCCGACGAAGCGCGCAACAAGTCCATTCTCGACCGCATTCCCGCTGGCCGCTGGGGGGAGCCGAGCGATCTCGGGGGCGCCGCAGTGGTCCTCGCCAGTGATGCGGCCGCCTATGTGACCGGTCATATCCTGGCAGTAGATGGCGGGTGGCTCGCACGGTGAGCGGCCGGTTCGTCGCGTTCGGGGAGATCATGTTGCGGCTATCGCCGCCGGGCCGCGAACTGCTGCTCCAGTCGCCCAGGTTCGATGTGTGGGTGGCCGGCGCCGAGGCGAATGTGGCGACGGCGCTCGCGCGGCTTGGGCACGATGTCGGTTTCGTCAGCCGCGTGCCCGACAACGATCTGGGCCGGTCCGCGGTGGCGACCCTTCGCGGCTCGGGTGTCGATACGGGCGGCATCCAGCTGCGCGGCGATCGCATGGGGCTTTACTTCGTCACCTCCGGCGCGGGGATGCGCGCGACCGAGGTGATTTACGATCGCGCCCATTCGGCGTTCGCCGAAACTGCCACCGAGGATTGGGACTGGGACACGCTGTTGGAGGGCGTGGACCGGCTTCATTTGTCGGGGATTACGCCAGCGCTCGGCCCGGTGCCGGCGGCTAGTGCGATCGCCGCTGCCGAAGCTGCGGCTGCGCGCGGGATCGCAATCTCGTTCGACGGTAATTGGCGCGGCAAATTGTGGGAACGATGGGACAGCGACCCGCGCGCAATCCTGACCCGCCTGGTTGCCACCGCCGACCTGATGTTCGGCAATCACCGCGACATCGCCTTGCTATTGGGGCGTGATTTTCCGGGGGAGGGCGAACATCGACGGCGCGAAGCCGTGGACGCGGCGTTCGCTGCATTCCCCAAACTTCAGATGGTCGCCTCGACCGCCCGGCATGTCGAGCATGTCGATCTCCACCGGCTGTCGGCCCGGATCGACACACGCGACGATCAGGCCCAGACCGACGAGGTCGTGCTGGCCGGGATCGTCGATCGGATCGGTGGCGGGGACGCTTTTGCGGCTGGCGTATTGCATTCGCTTCGCCATGGCGGCGGCATCACGGATGCCGCGCGTACCGGCCTGGCGCTTGCGGCGCTCAAACATTCACTGCCTGGCGATGCCAGCCTGTTCCGCCAGGCCGATATCGATGCCTATCTCGCCGGCGGACTCGATGTCCGGCGTTGATCGCCGGCAAGTGATCGGCGGTGTGATCGCCGCTGCTTCGATTGCCGCTGCGCCGCCCGAACGGCTGGTGCGGTGCCGCGCGGGCCGCTTCGCCGGCACCGTCGAAGGCGGCGTTCACGTCTTTCGCGGCATTCGGTACGGCCGCGCGCAACGATTTCGCGCGCCCATCCCGGTGCCGGCCCCGCGCGACGTCGTTCGCGCCGACAAGTTCGGGCCGATCGCGCCGCAGGCCAGCGCGCAGGGCGGCGAACCGCAGTCCGAGGACTGCCTGTTCCTGAACATCTGGACCACTGCCCCTGCCGCCGCCGCAAAGAAGCCGGTGATGGTCTACATCCACGGCGGCGCCTATGCGAACGGCACATCGACCTCGCCGCTCAATGATGGCCGCCGGCTGGCGACGGCGGGGGACGTTGTCGTCGTGACGGTCAATCACCGGCTCAACGCGTTCGGATATCTTTACCTGTCGCGCATCGATCCGCGCTTTGCCGACAGCGGCAATGCCGGGCAGCTCGACCTGATCCTGGCGCTGCAGTGGGTGCGCGACAACATCGCCAGCTTCGGCGGCGACCCCGGCAACGTCCTGGTGTTCGGCCAATCGGGCGGCGGTGCGAAGATCGCAACGCTGATGGGCACGCCGGCGGCAAAGGATCTGTTCCACCGAGCGATCACGATGAGCGGGCAACAAGTTACCGCCTCGGGACCGCTCAATGCTACCGCGCGGATGCGGGCGTATCTGGCAAAGCTAGGCGACCCGAGCCTAGACACGCTGGTAGCCATGCCTACCGGGAAGCTGGTTGATGCGCTGGCGGCGACTGATCCGATCCTGGGGGGTGGGGTCTATTTCGGCCCGGTGCTCGATATGAAGTGGCTGGTGCGCCACCCCTTCTGGCCCGACGCCAACCCGCAGTCTAACCGTATCCCGATGATGCTCGGGAATACGCGGGACGAGACCCGTGCTTTCATCGCTCCCAACTCTCCCAAGGTGACCGGGCTGACCTGGGACAACCTTGCCGAGCGGATGGCTTCGGAATTGCGCATCGACGCGCTCCCGGAATGGGTGGTCGCCGAATATCGCGCTTATTATCCCGACTGGAGCCCGCGCGAGGTGCTGTGGGGTGCAACCACTGCGGGCCGTAGCTGGCGCGGCCAGGTGATCGAAGCGGAATTGCGCGCTGCAGCGAACGCGTCGACCTGGGTCTATCAGGTCGACTTCGCATCCCCGATCGAGCCGGAGCGCGGTGCCCCCCACACCATGGATATCGCATTGGCATTCGGGACGCTCGATGCGGCCGGATCGTTCACCGGTACTGGCGCTGGCGCGCAATCAGCCAGCACCGCGCTACAGAACTCGTTCGTCGCCTTTGCCCGGACTGGCACGGCCGCCTGGCCTCAGTACCGGCTCGACCGCCGCACGACGATGCTGTTCGATATCGACTCCCTGGCGGTCGATGATCCGCGCCGCTGGGAGCGCGAATTGTTTGCCCGTATTCCCTACATCCAGCCTGGAACCTGAACATGGCCATAGATCGCCGCACCGCCTTGATCGGCGGTCTCGCATCGGGGGCGT
>DASTLZ010000078.1:0-11027 GCA_035714425.1 Sphingomonas sp. | reverse complement strand
GCATCGGATTTCGTTAACCGACACAGCAACACATCGTCGCCGCCCCGGTGACACCCAATTAGGTCCACACACCCCAAGCGTCAACACCATTTTGCAGATTTGTTGCGCTTTTTGTTCAATTTCGCGGAAATTCCGGTGTTTCACGCCTTGTTGAGGCGATGTGGCTAAGGCCCACGGGATGATGGACGCCGTGCGAATCGCCGATACCCCGCTCGCCGGCAACGACGTATCGATGGGATCGCGGTCGATGGGATCGCGGGTGCGCAGTGCCGTGCTGTGGCGTTCGGGCAGCCAGATCTTCGCGCAGCTGGTGCAATGGGCCGCGACCTTCATGGTCATCCGCATCCTCAGCCCATCCGACTACGGGCTGTTCGCGATGACGCAGGTGGTGCTCGTCTTCCTCAACATGCTCAACGGCTATGGGCTGGCCAGCGGTCTGGTCCAGCAGACGCACGTGACGCAGCGGCAGATTCGCCAGATGTTCGGCATGCTCATCGTAATGAACACAGCGCTGGCCGCGATCCAGTTCGCGCTCGCCCCCGTCGTCGCGACCTATTACGGCCACCCCACGGTGGCTGTGATGCTGCGCGTACAGGCGGTGATGTATATCACCACGCCGTTCGCCGCGGTGGCCTATGCGATGCTCAGCCGCGCGATGGATTTCAAGCATCTGGCCGCCGCCAACGTCGCGGCCTCCGTCGCCAGCGCCAGCGCGGCGCTGATCGGGGCGCTCGCCGGGCTGGGGCTGTGGACGCTGGTCTTCGCGCCGATCGTCTTCTTCAGCATGCGCGCGGCGGTGATGACGTGGGCGGCGCGCACGCTGATGTGGCCGATGTTCGACTTTCGCGGCGCGGGGGCATTGGCGCGCTATGGCGCGGTGATGGCGCTGGGCCAGGCGTTCTGGTTCGTGCAGAGCCAGGCAGACGTGTTCATCGCCGGCCGCAGCTTTTCGCCGCACGTTCTGGGCCTGTACACGACGTCTCTGTTCCTGGCGCAGATCTTCGTCGCCAAGGTGGTGCCGCCGCTCAACGAGATCGCGTTTTCGGCCTATTCGCGGCTTCAGCACGATCCCGCCGCGCTCGCCGACGCCTTCGTGCGGGGGATGCGGATCGTGATGGCGGGCGCGATGCCCTTCTATGTGGGGCTGGCGATCACCGCCGAGCCGTTGGTGCTGACGGTGCTGGGCGAAAAATGGGTGGAGGTGGTGCCGATCGTGCGGCTGATCGCGATCGCGATGCCGTGCATGACGTTGCAGGTACTGTTGACCCCGGCCTGCGATGCGCGCGGGCGGCCGGGGATCGGCGTGTCGAACGGGGCGATCGGCGCGGTCATCCTGGGCTGCGCCTTCCTGGTCGGCGTGCGTTTCGGGCCGACCGGGCTCGCCGCCGCCTGGGTCGTAACCTACCCGCTCTACGTCCTGGCCAGCCTGACCCGCGCGCTGCCGGTGATCGGCGCGCGCTGGAGCGAGGTCGGAGGCGCCGTCGTCCCCCCGCTGGTGGCCGCGGCGCTGATGGCTGCGGTGGTGAGGCTGGTCGACTTCGAGATCGCCGGCCTGCAGACGCAGTTGCGACTCGCCATCCTCGTCGCGGTCGGCGCGGTCGTTTATGGCGCGGCGCTGGTTTTGACCGCGCGCCCGTTGCTGCGCGATATCGCGAGCGCGATCCGACTGCGGTAGAGCGCGGGGGTTAGGGCGCGGGGCGTTCCGCCTGCGCTTCGGCCAGGTAGAGCGCGAAAAGCCCCTCCGGGTCCGTCCATTCGGCGATCGGCGTCCAGCCGCCGCCACGCAGCAGGATGCGGGCGTCGCGGGCGCCGTATTTGTGGCTGTTCTCGGTGTGGATCGTCTCCCCCGCCGCGATCGAAAAGCTGCGCGCGTCGACGGTGAAGACGACATCGCGCACGGCCTCCAGGTGCATTTCGACCCGTGCGCGATCGTCGTTCCACACCGCCTTGTGGCGAAACGCGTCGATCGGCACGTCGCCGTCCAGCTCGCGGTTGATCCGTTCCAGCAGGTTCAGGTTGAACGCCGCCGTCACGCCTTGCGCATCGTCATAGGCGCGCTTCAGCGTGGCGGCATCCTTGATCCGGTCCATGCCGATCAACAGCATCGCGCCCTCCTTCAGCGACGCGCGCATCGCGCGCAGCAGGTCGATCGCCATTAGCGGCGTCATGTTGCCGATCGTCGATCCCGGAAAGAAGCCCAGCTTGGGCTGCGCCGCGATCCCGGCCGGCAGCGCGATGGGGCGCATGAAATCGGCCTCCACCGGGATCACCGGCAGTCCGGGATGACGCGCCTGCAACACCCGCGACGATTCGCGCAGGAACTCGCCGGAGATATCGATGGGGACATAGGCGCAAGGGCTGACGCACCCGAGCAGGATCGGCGTCTTCGTCGACGAACCGGAGCCGAATTCCACCACGGCGCGGCCGCGGCCGGCGATCTTCGCGACCTCGGGACACGCCACGTCCAGGATCGCGCGTTCGGTGCGGGTGGGGTAATATTCGGGCAGGTCGGTGATCGTCTCGAACAGCTCCGATCCGCGCCGGTCATAGAACCAGCGCGCCGGGATCGCGCGCGGGCGTCGCGACAGGCCGGCGCAGACGTCGGCGCGAAATTGCGGATCGGACAGCGAGGCCTGGCCGTCTTCGATCTCGGGCTTGAGCATGTCAGGCGTCCTTGGCCAGGCGGACGCCGGTGAATTGCCAGCGTTGGTGCGGGTAGAAGAAATTGCGGTAGCTGGCGCGCGCATGGCCGCGCGGCGTGGCGCAACTGGCACCGCGCAGCACGAACTGGCCGCTCATGAACTTGCCGTTATATTCGCCGACGGCGCCCTCGGCTGCGCGAAAGCCGGGATAGGGGCGATAGGCGCTGCCGGTCCATTCCCAGACGTCGCCGAAAAAGCCCGGCCCGTTCGCCGGCCGCGGTTCGACCGCACCCGCTTCGTCCATCTGGTTGCCGCCCGCCGGATCATGCGCCGCCGCCGCCGATTCCCATTCGAATTCGGTCGGCAGGCGCGCGCCGGCCCAGCTTGCATAGGCATCGGCTTCGTACAGGCTGACATGTGTCACCGGCGCGGCGGGATCGATCGCGCGCCGCCCGTCCAGCCCGAAGCGGGTCCACGCGCCGTCGCGCGCCTCCCCAGGCTCCCAGTACAGCGGCGCGACGATCCCTTGCGCCTTCACCCACGCCCAGCCATCGGCCAGCCAGTGCCGCGCATCGCGGTAGCCGCCGTCGGCGATGAACGCCGCCCATTCGCCGTTGGTGACGGTGCGATCGGCGATCGCATGCGGCGCCAGCAAAGCGCGGTGCCGCGGCCCCTCGCAATCGAACGCGAAGCCTTCGCCGTCATGCCCGATCTCGACGATCCCCGCGTCATGCCCGATCCAGCCGATCGGCGCCGGCATCGCGACCGGCACCTTGCGCGCCGCCGGCCATAATGCCGGCTCCAGCGGATTTTCCCAAAACAGGTGCAGCACGTCGGTGACCAGCAGTTCCTGATGCTGCTCCTCGTGGTGGCAGCCCAGCGCCACCAGGTCCTGCGCCGCGACGGGTAAGCCCGGCAGTGCGGCGATCAGCGCGGCATCGACATGCGCCCGGTACGCCCGCACTTCGTCCAGCGTCGGCCGCGTCACCATGCCGCGCCGGTCGCGGGCATGGCGCCGTCCTTCGGCTTCGTAATAGCTGTTGAACAGGAACGGGAAGCGTTCGTCGTGCAAGGCATAGCCCGAGACATGATCGCGCAGCACGAACGTCTCGAAGAACCATGTGGTATGCGCCAGATGCCATTTCGCCGGCGAAGCATCGGCCATCGACTGCACCGTCGCATCCGCATCCGACAGCGGCGCAGCGAGCGCGAGCGACAGCGCGCGGACCGCAGCGAACCGGTGCTGAAGCGAGCTCATTTCGTGCAGGATCGCAGCCTTCGTCATCCGCGAGTCCCCGCCAAAGCCATATTAACCTAGCGCATAGCCCCAGGTTTCCACAAAACGTCGCGCGCGCCGTTTTGGTTCACCGCGCGCGCGGCGACGAACAGGAAATCCGACAAGCGATTGAGATAGGCCAGCGCCAGCGGATTGAGCGGCGTTCCTACGGCTACCGCCGCGCGCTCCGCCCGCCGCGTGATCGCGCGCGCCAGATGCAGGGCGCCTGCGCCTGCACTGCCGCCCGGCAGGATGAAGCTGGTCAGCGGCGGCATCTGCGCGTTCATCGCGTCGATTTCGCGCTCCAGCCGCTCGACCTGGCTGGGAACGATGCGCAAGCTCATCTCCGACGGCGCGAAGTCCGTGCCCGGTGTCGCCAGATCGGCGCCCAGATCGAACAGGTCGTTCTGGATACGGGTCAGCGCCGTCGCGACAGCCGCCGTCGCGACATCGCCCGAACCGAGCGCGACGATCGCCACCCCGATCGCACTGTTCGCTTCGTCGACATCGCCGATCGCCGCCATCAGCGCGGTTGCCTTCGACACCCGCGATCCGTCGACCAGCCCGGTCGTGCCGTCGTCGCCGGTACGCGTGTAGATGCGGTTGAGCTTTACCACGTGGTGTGAAGGGTGGGGGCCGCGCGAAGAATGGGGGCCGCGCGCAGGATCAGGTGCGGCCGGCGGCGAACAGGATGACGACCACGATCAGGATCGCCGCCGCCTGAAAGAAGATGCGCTGCTGCATCATCCGGTTCGATTTCAGCGACGCGGTGCTCGGCCCCTCTCCGTCGCGCACTTGCGCGTGGCTTTCCTGGAGGAAGGCGATGACACCGCGGACGAGCGCGACGACGGTCGCGATCATCGCGGCCACGAGCAGGATGACGAGGAACGTGTTCATGGATGTCATGTAAGCGCATGCCGCCCCGAATCCAATGCCCGCGCGCGCAAGGTATCGGCCAGCGCGCAGCCATCCCCGCCACCTTCGCGCAAGGCCGCCAGCGTCGGCGCGCCGTCCCGCTTGGCCAGCCGCCGGCCCGCCGCATCGGTCAACAGCGCATGGTGGCGATACCGCGGCGTCGGCAACCCGAGCAAGGCCTGCAACAGGCGGTGGACATGGGTCGCGCCGTACAGGTCGGCACCGCGCACGACGTCAGTGACGCCTTGCGCGGCGTCGTCGACGGTCACCGCCAGATGATAGCTGGCCGGCGCATCCTTGCGCGCCAGCACCACGTCGCCCAGCGCCGCCGCATCGCACGCCACCGCGGCCGCCGCCGCGCCCGCCGCTGCGCCCGCCGCTGCATCGTGCCACACCAGCGGCCCGGCGATCCGGGTCGCGCGCGCCACGTCCAGCCGCCAGCAATGCGCGCGGCTCTCGTCGACATCGGCCCCGCGGCACGTCCCCGGATACACCGGCTCGGGCCCATGCGGCGCGGAAAGGCTGGCGGCGACGATCTCCGCGCGCGTGCAGGTGCAGCGGTACACCAGCCCGCGGTCCTTCAGCATCGCCAGCGCATCGGCATAGGCGCCGATCCGCGTCGACTGGAACAGCGGCGGCGCATCCCAGGTCAGGCCCAGCCAGTGCAGATCGGCCAGGATCGCCGCGACATGGTCCGCGCGGCTGCGGGTGCCGTCGATATCCTCGATCCTCAGCAGGAACCGGCCGCCGCGCGCGCGGGCGAAATCGTGGGCGAGGATCGCGGAAAACGCATGGCCTTCGTGCAGCCGCCCGGTCGGGCTGGGCGCGAAGCGTGTCGTGATCGGACCGTCGATCCAGTCGCCGATCTGACCGCTGGGGCTTGACCCCGTCACGCGCGCCATGCTGTCATACCCCTGTCACGCCGGCAGCCCACCGCTCGCCGCGCACCAATGTGGGAGGGCGCGTGTTTCACCCCGACCTGATCCGCCATCCGGACGGCTGCCCTGCGCTCGTCCTCAATGCCGATTACACGCCGCTGTCCTATTACCCGCTGTCGGTCTGGCCGTGGCAGACCGCGGTGAAGGCGGTGTTCCTCGACCGCGTCGATATCGTCGCGCATTACGAACGCGAGGTGCGCAGCGCGAACCTGCGGCTGAAACTGCCCTCGGTGATCGCGCTCAAGCAATTCGTGAAGCCTTCGCAATTCCCCGCCTTCACCCGGTTCAACCTGTTCCTGCGCGATCGCTTCACCTGCCAATATTGCGGATCGCCGCGCGACCTGACCTTCGACCATGTCGTGCCCCGCGCGCAAGGCGGCCGCACGACCTGGGAGAATGTCGTCACCGCCTGCGCGCCGTGCAACCTGAAGAAGGGCGGGCGCACGCCGAAGCAGGCGGCGATGCCGCTGCATGTCGAACCGATCCGGCCCACCAGCTGGCATCTGCAGGAACACGGCCGCAGCTTTCCGCCCCACTATCTCCACGACACATGGCGCGACTGGCTCTATTGGGACATCGAGCTGGAGGCGTAACGAATGCGGAAGACGATGGCGGTGGCGGGCTTGGCGCTGATGTCGGCGCTGGCCCCGGGGTGCAGCGACCGCGCCGAAAAGGCCGCGGCCGCCGATGCGAACGCCGTCGATTTCGTGCCGCCGTCGGTCACCTCGCGCGTCGATTACGCCGCCCAGCAGCAACGCCGCTTCCGCCGGCTGGACCGCGACGGATCGTCGGTGCTCACCGGCCCGGAAATGCCACGCCGCAATCCGCGTCTGATGGCGCTGGACGCCAATACGGACGGCCGCATCACGCAGGGCGAATTCAGCGACGGCACCAACGCCCGCTTCGACGCGATGGACCTGAACAAGGACGGCACGCTGACGTCGGACGAACGGATCGCGGGGCGGTAAGGCGGGTTCGGGGTTCGGGCCCCGACCCGCCATTGGCCGCCCCATTGACCGGGCGTCTGCCGCAATGCAGCATGCATCATGGCAAACTCCTCTCCGCTTCCGCCGATCGCCAACAATCCCGACGTGCGCTTTCTGGGCGCGCTGCTCGGCGACGTCATACGGGCCTATGGCGGCGATGCGTTGTTCGAAGCGACGGAGGCGATCCGCAGCGCGTCGGTGGAGCGCCACCGCGGCAACGGCGACAGCGAAGCCGTCGATCTCGGGCTGGAAAAACTGGGCCTGGACGAGACGATCGATTTCGTCCGCGGGTTCATGCTGTTCTCGATGCTCGCCAATCTGGCGGAGGACCGCCAGGGCGTGGCGATGGAGGGGGGCGCCGACCTCGCCTCCGCGCTGAAGACGCTGGCCGATCAAGGCCTCGATCGCGACGCGGTGATGGGTCTGCTCGATCACGCGCTGATCGCCCCGGTGCTGACCGCGCATCCCACCGAAGTGCGGCGCAAGAGCATGATCGACCACCGCAATCGCATCGCGCAATTGATGGCGCTGAAGGATGCCGGCCGCGCGACCACGCCCGATGGCGATGCCGTCGACGAAGCGATCCTGCGCCAGATCGCGTTGCTGTGGCAGACGCGCGTGCTGCGCCGCGAGCGGCTGTACGTCACGGACGAGGTCGAGACCGCGCTCAGTTATCTGCGCGACGTCTTCCTCCCCGCGCTGCCTGCCTTGTATCAGCGGTGGGACCGGGCGTTGGGCGCCCGCACGCCCAGCTTCCTGCGCCCCGGCAGCTGGATCGGTGGCGATCGCGACGGCAATCCCTTCGTCACCGCCGATTCGCTGAAAGTCGCCCTGGCCAAGGCGTCCGAAGCGGTGCTCGGCTATTATTGCGATGCGCTCCACGCGCTCGGCGCCGAATTGTCGATCTCGACGCAGCACGCCGCGGTCGATCCCGCGGTAGAGGCGCTGGCCGACAAGAGCGGCGACGCCGCACCCAGCCGCAGCGACGAACCGTATCGCCGCGCGCTGTCGGGCATCTACGCGCGCGTCGCCGCGACGCATCAGGTGCTGACCGGCAAGCCCGCGCCGCGGCCGGGTGCACTGAAGGGCGAGCCCTATACCGATCCACGATCGTTTCGCCGCGATCTGGTCGCCATCGCACGCGCGCTGGAAACCGGCGGCGCGATCGGCGCCGGTGGGCCGCTGGCGTCGGGCGGCGCGCTCGGCCGGCTGATCCGCGCGGTCGAGGTGTTCGGCTTTCACCTGGCGACGCTCGACCTGCGCCAGAATTCTGCCGTCCACGAACGCGTCGTCGCCGAATTGTTCAAGGTGGCGGGCGTGGAGGCGGATTATGCCGCGCTGGACGAACCCGCGCGCGTCGCGCTGCTCCGCCGCGAACTGGCCAACGCCCGCCCCCTCGCCAGCCGCTTCGCCGACTATTCGGAAGAAACCGCGGGCGAACTCGCGATCGTGCAGGCCGCCGCCGACGCGCATGCCGCTTATGGCCCGTCGTGCATCGACAATTACATCGTATCGATGGGTAAATCGGTCAGCGATCTGCTCGAAATCCACCTGCTGCTCAAGGAAGTCGGCCTCTATCGCCCGGGCCAGCCATGTCCGGTGATGGCGGTGCCGCTGTTCGAGACGATCGGCGATCTGGAAGCCGGGCCGCAGATCATGGCCGAGTATTTCGCCTTGCCCGAAATCGCCGCCATCGTGGGCGCGCGCGGGCATCAGGAAGTGATGATCGGCTATTCGGATTCGAACAAGGACGGCGGATATCTGACGAGCACCTGGTCGCTGTCCAAGGCATCGACCGCGTTGAAGCCGGTGTTCGAGGCCGCCGGTATCGGCATGCAATTATTCCACGGTCGCGGCGGCGCAGTCGGCCGCGGTGGCGGCTCCGCGTTCGCCGCGATCCGCGCGCAGCCCAACGGCACGGTGCAGGGCCGCATCCGCATCACCGAACAGGGCGAAGTGATCGCCGGCAAATACGGCACCCGCGACACCGCGATCGCCAATCTGGAAGCGATGGCCGCCGCCACCCTGCTCGCCTCGCTCGAACCCGAACGGCTGTCGAACAGCGAGAGCGCGCAATTCTGCGCGGCGATGGACCGGATCTCGGACACCGCCTTCCACGCCTATCGCGATCTGGTCTACGGCACCGAAGGCTTCCGCACCTTCTTCCGCCAGATGACGCCGATCGCGGAGATCGCCGGCCTGAAGATCGGCAGCCGTCCCGCCAGCCGCACCAAATCCGACGCGATCGAGGATCTGCGCGCCATTCCCTGGGTGTTCAGCTGGGCGCAGGCGCGCGTCATGCTGCCCGGCTGGTACGGCGTCGGCCACGCGCTTTCGTCTTTCGAAGACAAGGGGTTACTCGCGGAAATGGCGCAAGGCTGGCCGCTGTTCGCGGCGACCCTGGCGAACATGGAGATGGTGCTGGCCAAGTCGGACATGGCCATCGCCCAGCGCTATTCGGCGCTGGTCGAGGATGACACGATACGTGGCATCTTCGTCACCATCCGCGACGGCTGGCACCGCACCCACGACGGCCTGCTCCAGGCGACCGGCCAATCCCGGCTGCTGGAAAAGCACCCCGCGCTCGACGCGTCGATCCGCCTGCGCCTTCCGTATATCGAGCCGCTCAACCTGCTCCAGATCGAACTCATCAAGCGCCGCCGCGCCGGCGACGAAGACGAACGGATCGGCGAAGGCATCCTGCTGTCGATCAACGCCATCGCCACCGCGCTGCGCAATTCGGGATAGGCGTCCTCGGAGACTGTTTGGAAACGCGCTATGGCGCGTTTCGCGATGCCAGCCCGCTCCCCCTCCGAAACTCGCTCTCTCGCGAGTTTTCAAACGGACTCTCGGCTCAGGACACGAAGCGGTTCGCCACCTCGGGCCGGACGCGGAGCAATCGCCCGGTCGCGCGGTCGATCATCGCCCAGGTCGTCACCGCGTCCACCTTCACCCGCCCGTCGGCACCGACGAACCGGACGTGCCGGTCGAACCGCGCGCCCTTCGGCGGCTCGGGCACCCATGTCTCGCCGGTCACCGTCTCCCCCACGCCGACGTTGCCGCGATAGTCGATGGCATGGCGCGTCACGACCCAGACATAGGCCGCGACCTGATCCGCCGGTGCCACCGCCCGCCAGTGGGCGACGGCAATGTCCTGAATCCAGCGCACCCAGACGGCGTTGTTGACGTGGCCCAGCTCGTCGATGTCCTCGGGCGCCGCCGTGAAGCGCAGCGAGAAGCGCGTCACGCCGCCCGCCCCCTCGACCAGCGACAGGCGCCGATCGCCAGCACCAGCAGCAGCACCGCACCGATCCCCGCCAGCAGCGTTTCGTGCGACGGCCTCACCCGGCCCATCAGCCGCTCGAATCCCTGGCCGAACAGGTAACCGACGCCGGTGAACAGCACGCCCCACATCGCCGCGGCCAGGGCGTTCAGCACGACGAAGCGCCGCATGGAAACACGCGTCGTGCCGATCGCGATCGGGCTGATCGTGCGCAATCCGTAGAGAAACCGGAACGCGACGATGAACCCGGTCGGGTGCCGCTCCAGCGCTGCCAGCGCCTTGGCGAAGGCCGGCCGCGCCGCGATCCGCTGTACGCGCGGGCGCTCCCGGAAATGACGCCCGGCGGCGAAGAACATCTGGTCCGCGACGAACGACCCCGCCGCCGCCGCGATCATCGCGCCGGGCAGCGGCAACAGCCCGCGGTGCGCCAGCATGCCGCCGGCCACCGTCACCGTCTCGCCCTCCACTCCGGCGCCGACGAACAGCGCCGCCAGCCCATATCGGGCGACGAGCGCTTCGATACTCACCCCTCGACACCCAATTGCCACAGCACGAACGCATGTTCCTCGGCCGCTTCGCGCAGGCTTTCGAACCGGCCGGATTTGCCGCCGTGGCCCGCGCCCATATTGGTCTTGAGCAACAGGATGTTGTCGTCGGTCTTGGTGGCGCGCAGCTTGGCCGCCCACTTCGCGGGCTCCCAATAGGTCACGCGCGGATCGTTCAGCCCGCCCGAGATGAACAGCGGCGGATAGGCATGGGCACCGACATTGTCGTAGGGCGAATACGACCGGATCAGCGCAAAGGCCGCCGCGTCCTCGATCGGATTGCCCCATTCGGGCCATTCGCCGGGCGTCAGCGGCAGGTCCGCGTCCATCATCGTGTTCAGCACATCGACGAACGGCACGTCGGCGATCACCGCACCCCACAGTTGGGGGTCGGAATTGGTCACCGCGCCCATCAGCTCGCCACCCGCGGAGCGCCCCGCGA
>DASTLZ010000077.1:0-3822 GCA_035714425.1 Sphingomonas sp. | reverse complement strand
CGGGAGGGGGAGCGGGCTGGCACCGCCTGCGAAACGCGCTCTTTCGCGCGTTTTCAAACGGACTCTGAGCAGCGCGCTTGCCTCGCGTCGCGGGAGACGGCACGTTTGCGGACGATGCAGACGATCGCGGTACATTCGCTGAAAGGCGGGGTGGGCAAGACCACCACTGCGGTCAATCTGGCGTGGTGCGCCGCCACCCTGTCATCACGCCGGACGTTGTTGTGGGATCTGGACCCGCAAGCGGCGGCGACCTTCGTAATCGGCATGCAACCCGGCGGCGAGCAGGCGCGCGCGATATTCTCTCGCGATGCCAAGGTCCGCGCGCGACCCTCGGCATGGCCGCGCCTCGACGTGATCGGGGCCGATGCCTCGTTGCACGGGCTCGACCGGCTGTTCCACGAGGAAGGCGCCAAGAAACGGCTGCGCAAGCTCATCGACCAGGCCGGCGACCACGACCGGGTCGTGCTGGACTGTCCGCCAGGGCTGGATACCGTCGCAGATCAGGCGATCCGCGCCGCCGATCTGGTGGTGGTGCCGGTGATCCCGTCGCCGCTGTCGGCGCGGGCGCTGGACGCGGTGATCGAGCGGGTCGGCGGCAAGGTGCCGTTGATGCCGGTGTTCACGATGGTCGACCGCCGCCGCAGCATCCATGCCGCGGCGCTGGCGCAGCATCCAGACTGGCCGATCATACCGATGTCGAGCATGGTCGAGGCGATGGCCGCGAAACGCGCGCCGATCGGCGCCTTCGCTCCGCGATCCGCCCCCGCGCAGGCCTATGCCGCATTATGGCGCGCCATCGAGCAGCGGCTGGCGGGATAGGCGCGATCGCGACGCTCGATCCCGGCCTGGTGCTCGGCGCCTATTCGGTCGGCGTGTTCCCGATGGCCGACGGCCGCGACGCGTCCGACGTCTATTGGGTCGAGCCGAAAGACCGGGCCATATTGCCGCTCGACGGGTTCCGGTGCAGCCGCTCGCTGCGCAAGGTCATCGCCGCGGATCGGTTTCGCGTCACCGCCGATGCCGCGTTCGGCGACGTGCTGGCACTCTGCGCGCAAAGCGTCGCCGGGCGGCCGGAGACGTGGATCAATCGCCAGATCGAGCGCGTCTTCGGCGATCTGCACGCCCGCGGCTTCGCCCATTCGATCGAATGCTGGGACGGTGACCAGCTGGTCGGCGGGCTCTATGGTCTAGCGCTGGGCCGCGCTTTCTTCGGTGAAAGCATGGTCAGCCGCTCGACCAACGCGTCGAAAGTCGCGCTGGCCTGGCTGGTCGCGCGCTTGCGGATCGGCGGCTACACGCTGCTCGATTGCCAGTTCCAGACCGCGCATCTCGCCACGCTGGGCGCGATCGAAATCGGGCGGAGCGACTACATGGTGTTGCTGGGGGAGGCGCTGTCCGGGCTGGTCGCCCCGCCCTCATCGCTGGCCGCGGGTGCGCTGGACGCGGATTTCCGCGCGCTCGATCGCGGCTGGACGTCGCCCAGCGGCACCGTGTCGGCGCCGCCCACCGGGAAGGACATCGCGCAGCTTTTCGTCCAGACATCGTAGATCGGGTGCTGCACGACGTTCAGGCCGGGCCGTTCCTTGAACAGCCAGCCCGAAAACACCCGGCGCCAGCGCCGGTCCACGCCTCGCACATCCAGCTGGACGAAGGCGCCGGTCAGCGGATTGTCTTCCCACGGCGCGCTATGCTCGCACGCGCGCAGGCGGATCACCGCGTCGCCCAGGCGAAAGGCCTGGCCCGGCTTCATCGTGAATTCGCGGCTGACGCCGTTGCGCTTGTTCAGCAGGCCGATCACGGCCACGCGCTGCGCCATCGGGGTGCCTCTGGTGGGCGCAGCGTCGGCGTTCGCATCGACGGTTTCGATCGTCTCGGCGCCGCCGACGAATTCGGGGATATCCTGCCCGGCGACGCTTTCGGCGACAGGTGCGCGCGATCGCTGCATCGCCTGCCAGCCGAACCACCCCGCCGCCGCCAGCGCCACGACCAGCACGGCCGCGGCGAGCCAGCGCTTCATCATCCTTCAGGCGTCCAGGCTTCGTAATCGCCGGTCGCGGACGCGCGGTTGCCGCCCTTTTCCATCGCGCCTTGCGGACGATAGGCAAGCCGCGTGCCTGTCATGTTCCCGGCCGGCGGCTTCTGCCACGGCCGCGGGGGCGGCAGCGCGAGGTCGGGAACGTCGTCCACCTGATGGTGCAGCCAGCCGAACCATTCGGGGGCGACCCGGCTGGCATCGTTCGGGCCATCGTACATCACCCAGCGGCGTGGGTTGCCGTTGGTGTCCTTGCCGCCCTGCCAATAGACGTTGCCCAGCGAATCGGACCCCATCCTGGTCATGCCGCGCAGGCCGATGCGAGTGCCCAAGGTGGCACCGTTCCACCATGTGAAGATCGAGGCGAGAAAGCTCATCGCCCTCGCTTACCGCGGCGGCGAACGCGCTTCAATGCCGATGACGGCCAGCGGCCATCAGGATTTGGGAAGCACGACCTTGTCGCCTTCGCGGATGCCCAGCGCCGCGGTGCGGCCGCCGATCAGTTCCAGAACCGCCGCCACAGGCTCGCCTGATGGCACGATGCCTTCGGAAAACGGCACGGTATTCTCCGCGATGCGCGCGATCGTGCCGTCGGTGCGGATGAAGACGATGTCGAGCGACGTCGGCGTATTCTTCATCCAGAAATTGGCTTCCTTCGGCGCGCCGCCCTCGGGCGGATACGGCCAGAACAACATGCCGCCATCGGGTGTCAGGTCGGTACGGTACATCAGCCCCTGCTGCTGCTGCGCCGCCGTCCTCGCCATTTCGACCTTGAACACATGCGCACCCTTTGCGCCGTTCACGGTCAGCGGGCAGACGGCGGGCGTGGTATCGGTCGCGGCGGTGCAATCGCCGGCGGTGCCGGATGCCGACCCGCACGCCGTCGTCGCGAGCAGGAGCGCAAGGGCGAGCGTTTTCATAGGTCGGCTCCGCTGCACTCTACCATGACGGCCAGCGGCCCCTTGCGGCCGACGACGATACGCGCCGCCACGGGCTGTTCGGGTTCGACGGTCTCCAGCCCGGCACGGCGTAGCGTTTCCATATGGACGAACACGTCGCTGCCGTCGCTATCGCGAACCAGGAAGCCATAGCCTTTCAACCGGTTGAACCATTTGACGGTCGCCCCCTCGAATGGTCCGGCTGCGTCGATGAGCGCGACCGGATCGACCCGTCCATCCGGGGCGGCGCGCCGCGCGGGCGGGTCGTCGGCCGCCGCTGGCAGGTCGATCGCGGTGATCTCCCGCGCCTGATAGCCGCGACCGCGGCGCACCGCGACGGTCTGGACCCGCGCGCCTTCGGGAAGGCTGCGCCGGCCGTGGGGCTGAACGACGGAGAAATGGACCAGGATATCGCCGACTTGCGGATCGTCGCACACCGCAAAGCCGAAGCCGCGCGTGACATCGAACCATTTGATGGTGCCGCTGAGCGCGACCGCATCGCCCACGACGTCGGCCACATTCGTGCGGTGCTGCTCTGCACCCATGATTTGCCCCCTGTGCTCTCTTGCTAGCACGCTTGACGCGCGCTGCAATCCTGCGGCGCCCGCTCCGGTAAGAAACTGTCGGCCTATCAGGTAAAGTCTTGCGGATCGGGCGGATCGCCGGGGGGCAAGGCGACGATCCGCCTGGCAAGGTCGAACCGGTGGCCGGCGCGCAGCATGGCCGCGATCTGCTTGTCCGCCGCGGCGCGATCCGGCGCCTCGCGCGCCCAGGGGCCGATCCGCCGCCGCCGCGCGAACGCCAATGCCGACGCGCCTGCCCCATCGGCGATCTGCGGCGCGACCGCGTCGG
>DASTLZ010000076.1:0-1909 GCA_035714425.1 Sphingomonas sp. | reverse complement strand
CGGCGTGAACATCACGTTGCACTTCGGCACCGCGATCAGCGCCACGCCAAGCGCCTTCACCAGCATGTCGTTGACCGACAACTTGACGCCGCGCGCCTCCAGCGAATGGTTCAGCTCGCCGCGCAGTTTCAGCAGCGCGTCGAGCCGGATGTCGACCGTCAGATAGATGTGCGGAACCGTCTGCTTCGATTCGGTCAGGCGGCGCGCGATCGTCTTGCGGACGTTCGACAGCTTGGCCAGTTCGTGCGGAATGTCAGGGATCGCCGCCGGCTTGGGCGCGGGCGCCGCGGTGCTCGGGGCATCGTCCTTCCTGGCTGTGGCCGCGGCAATGGCGGGGGACGCCGCCGCGCTGCCTGCCTTCGCGCCGTCCAGATCGGCCCTGACGATCCGGCCGTTCGGCCCGGAGCCGGAGACGCCTGCGAGGTCGATGCCCTTGTCCGCGGCCAGCCGCCGCGCGAGCGGGCTCGCCTTCACGCGGTCCCCACCGGACGATCCTGCCCCCGACGATCCCGCGCCTGTCGCTTTCTGCGCATCGGCGGGCCGGCCGTGGTCCTCGGCCTGCGTCACGTCACGCGCCACGGGTGCGGCTTCGCTGCCGGTCTTGTTGGGATCGTTTGCGGGCGGCGTGCCCTTGAACTGCGGATCGGCGGGGGCCGGCGTTTCCGCCTTGGCAACGGGCGCGCTCGCGTCCTCGCCGTCTTCGGCCAGGATGGCGATCGCGGTGCCGACCTTCACGCCATCGGTGCCTTCCGCAATCAGGATCTTGGCGATCGTGCCTTCGTCGACCGCTTCGAATTCCATCGTGGCCTTGTCCGTCTCGATTTCGGCCATGATGTCGCCGGACTTCACGGTGTCGCCTTCCTTGACGAGCCATTTGGCCAGCGTGCCTTCCTCCATCGTCGGCGACAGCGCGGGCATCTTGATCTCGATCGGCATGCGAACCCTCTTTCCGTAATGCGCGCTTTCTCTCCTACCCTGCGGCCGCGCGGTCAAGGCGGAACCCCGCGGCTTGCGTCCGACGCGCCGCTACGTCACGCTGCGATCATGCGCATCTATCTCGTGGTGATCGACGACACGCCCGAAAGCGGCATCGCTCTGCGCTTTGCCGCGCGGCGGGCAGTGAAGACCGGCGGCAGTGTGGAAATCCTGACGATCCTGCCGCCGCAGGAGTTCATCGCCTTCGGCGGGGTACAGGCGACGATCGAGGAGGAAGCGCGCGTCCACGCTGAAGGGCGAGTGACCGCGGCGGCGGGCGCCATCCTGGAGGAATCCGGCCTGCGCCCCGCGATCACCGTGCGCGAAGGCGACGGGCCGAAGATCATTCGCGCGATGATCGCCGCCGATCCCAACATCGCGGCGCTGGTGCTGGGCGCGGCGGCGAGCGGCGCGCCGGGCGAGCTCGTCACGCATTTCGCCGGCACAGATGCCGGCGCCTTGCCCGTGCCGGTGATGATAATTCCAGGCTCGCTGTCCCGCGAGGCGATCGACCGACTGAGCTGATCCGACGCGGCCGCGGGTTCACAGCCGCATGTCGATCGATGCTTCCGGCGGGCCATAGACACGATCGAGGTAATAGCCGGCCATCAGATAATGGGCGCGCACCGCCGACGGGTGCTCGGCATTCTGCGCCCGCTCCAGCTCGGCCTCTGCCCGGTGGTAGAAATAGCGTTTGTCGTCCTGTTCCATCCGAAGGTTTTCCTGTCGTGCCTGGCTTTTGATATAGAGGCCGGCAAGCGGCGCGCTATCGACCAGGTTAAGAGACTGTTTTGGAAACGCGCCGTGGCGCGTTTCGCGGTGCCAGCCCGCTCCCCCACGCATGGGCACCCAGCAAAGTACTACTTTGCTGGGACCCGTCGGCCACCCAGCAGAGTACATTGTGGGTGGCCGGGAGGGGGAGCGGGCTGGCACC
>DASTLZ010000075.1:0-9949 GCA_035714425.1 Sphingomonas sp. | reverse complement strand
CACATCGATAGCCGCGTGACCGACGTGATGAACGCGACCGCCGACGCACCCGGCGCCAACGACGATGCGTCGGGCGTGGCACTGGTCCTGGAAGCCGCACGCATCCTGTCGAAGCGGCAGTTCGACGCGACCATCGTCTATGCGGTGTTCTCTGCCGAGGAACAGGGGCTGTGGGGCGCGACCCTGCTCGCGGACACCGCCAAGGCGCGCCGGTGGACCGTGTCGGCGATGCTCAACAACGATATCGTCGGCAACACCATAGGCCAGGGCGGCAAGCGCGAGGCGCGGTGGGTACGCGTATTTTCCGAAGGCATCCGCGCCTCGGAAGACATGGCCGCGCAGCAGAAGCGGCGCGGCGAGGGTGGCGAGGACGACGGCCCGAGCCGCGCGCTGGCCAAGACGATCGACCGGATCGCGGCCTCCGTTCCAGCCGGGCTCGATGTGTTCCTCGATCGCCGGCCCGACCGGTTCGGCCGCGGCGGCGATCACGAACCGTTCCTGAAGCTCGGCTATCCCGCCGTGCGCTTTTCGGTGGCGAACGAAAACTGGGACGCGCAGCACCAGGATCTGCGGACCGAAAAAGGCGTGGTGTTCGGCGACACTATCGATCGCATGGATTTCGGCTACCTCGCGAAAGTCACCGCGATCAACATCGCCGCGCTTTCGCGCCTTGCCAGCGCACCCGCCGCACCGGCCGAAGCCGCGCTGGTCGGCGATCTGTCGCGCGACACGCAGGTGTCCTGGACCGCGGTGCCCGGTGCCGCCGGCTACCGTGTCCGCTGGCGCCGCAACGACACCAGCGACTGGAGCGCGGCGCGCGACGTGACGGGCAATGCGACCACATTGGTGCAGGTGCCCGTCGACGATCATTTCGTCGGCGTCTCCGCGCTGGCGGCGGACGGAAGCGAAAGCCTGGTCACCTTCGCTGGCCGTGCGCCCCGCAGATAACGATCAGCGGCAACGGCAGGCGGCGACCTTGCGGCGCCACATTTTCTTGCGAGCCTGCGGTTTGCGCCACGTCACGCGGTCCTCGATGATCTCGGTCGTCGTGGTGGTCACCACCGGCGCCGATTGCACGGTGACGGTGGTGTAGCTGCCGCCATAGCCGCCGCCATACCCACCACCGGTCACGATCGTGGTGCTGCCGTCGGCGGACGTCCAATGCTCGCCCCGCGCGCCGTCATGCGGCCGATAATGGCGCGGAGGGCGCGGAGGGGGCGGAGGGGGGTAATCGCCGTCCGCGTAATCGGCACCATAATGTGGCAGGTGCGGCGGTCCGCGGTCGTCGCCATAGCCCCCATCGGGGTCGCCATAGGCATAGGTGTCGCGGCCGTAGAAATCGGCATTGTCCCAATCCAGATCGCTGGCGGTGTCGAATATCGATCCGTTGCGGTCGATCAGCACGGCATCGTCGTAATAACGCACCCAGCGGCGGCCACTGGGGGGCGGCGCGAGGCCATAGGCGGCCCAATCGGTCACGTAGAAACGCGGGCTGTTCCAATAAGGCGGCACCGCCCAGCCGCGCACCGGGCGGCGATACGCGGTCCAGCCGCCGGGGGCGTTGGCTCCGCCCCACCAACGTCCGCCGACCTTGGTGCCCCACCGCGACGGGCGCTCGGGCATGCCCGAGCGCGGCGGGCCCTGGCGGTTCTGCATCATCAGCGGCGAGGCTCCCGACCCCCGCTGAACCATCCGCTGCGCCGACGCATCGGCGTTCCATCCGGTAAGGCCCGCCAGGACGGTGCCGGCGATCAGAAGCGTGCGCATCGAAAATCTCCCTGCCTCCGCAAGACGCGCCCGCGGAAGATATCCCGATGCCCTACCAATCGCGCCGTAGAGTCGCCACAGCGGCCTGCGTCCCGAATCGGATCAGATGCGGGTCGCCAGCAGCAGCGCCAGCGCTTCAACGCCCGCCGCATCCTGCGCATCGAAGCGCGCCGGCTCCGGGCTGTCCAGATCGATCACCGCCACGACCATGCCGTCGCGTGTGACCGGAACGACGAGTTCGGACCGGCTGGCCGCGTCGCACGCGATATGCCCCGGAAACGCATGGACGTCGGCAACGCATTGCGTCTGGCGGGTGGCCGCCGCCACGCCGCAGACGCCCTTGCCGAACGCAATGCGGATGCACGCTGCCTTGCCCTGAAACGGCCCCAGCACCAGTTCGCCGTCGATAACGCGGTAGAAGCCTGCCCAGTTGAGCGCAGGCAGATATTCCCACAGCAACGCCGCGGCGTTGGCCATGTTGGCGACGCCGTCCGGCTCGCCCCCGGTCAACGCATCGAGCGCCGCATGCAGACCGCGGTAAAGAGCGGGCTTGTCGCCGGTCGCGATATCGAATTGGTACATGGGCAATTCCTTCACCGGCTGATGCAGCCGTTCAATCCTCCGAAACCCGGCCCCGCCCCGCTTTCACGACGGCGCGACCCTTTTTGGCGTCCACGCGCCGCGCCTTGGCGGCACGCGACGGCTTGGTCTTCACCCGCCGCGCCTCTCGCTCTTCCGCCTTGGTCAGCAATTCCGCCAGCCGCGCGCGGGCATCGGCGCGGTTCGCTTCCTGGGTACGATAGCGGCGCGCCGTCAGCACCAGCATGCCCGACATCGTCAGGCGCGATCCCGCCAGCAGCTTCAGCCGGCGATACGTCTCGGGATGCAAGCCCAGCGCAAAGACGTCGACGCGAAGTTGGCACGCGGTCGCCACCTTGTTGACATTCTGCCCGCCCGGTCCGGTCGCGGCGAGGAAGCGTTCCTCGATCGCGGCCTCCGGCACGATCGTCACCCGCCGACGCCCGTTGCGGCCGTAAATCCGGCATCGACGAAGCGCACCGGCAGCGGCGCCTCTGCCTCAATCGCGGGTTTGGCGCCGCGCGGCACGATCAGCGTGCTGGCATGGAGCATCATCCCCCCCGCCTCGCCGCGCCCGTAAACGGGATCACCCGCCACCGGCACGCCCAATCCGGTGGCGGCATGGACGCGAATCTGGTGCGTCCGCCCGGTTTTCGGCACGAAGGCGACCAGCGCGCGCCCGTTCTTCACGTCGAGCACTTCCCAGCCGGTGCGCGCCGCCTTCCCCTTCGGGTCGGCGACCATCCGCCAACCGGTCTCGATTGTGCTGACTTTCGACAGCGCCAGGTCGATCGCTCCGCGCTCCCCCTCGGGAATGCCGGCCAGCACCGCCAGATAGCGTTTGCGCACTTCGCCGCGCTCGAACGCCTGTTGCAGCCGGACATGCGCCTTGGGATTACGCGACAGCAGCAGGCAGCCGCTGGTGTCGCGGTCCAACCGGTGCACCGCCTGCGGCCAGCGGCGAAAGCCGAAGCGCAGCGACTCCAGATGGTTTTCGAGGCTGAGCGATCCGTCGCGAGGCCGATCGACAGGCAGCCCGGCAGGCTTGTCGATCACCAGCGCTTCGCCGTCGAGGAAGAGGACATTGTCACCGTGCATCGCGCCGCCTTGCCACCACGCGCCGCCGCATGCCAGAGCTACGCGCGATGCGCGCCCTGCTTCTTATCACCGCAATGCTTGCCGTTCCCGCGACCGCACAGGCGCCCGCTCCCGACGGGCGCGTGATGGGTCATTTCGGCTATGGCGACATCACGCCGGACCAGTTGGTGGATGCGCCGCCCGGTTTCGCGCTGAACAGCTGCCGTATCCGCCGCGACATGCTACCCGATCTTCAGCGCCTGATCGACGCCGCACGCGCCGATCCCGCCGTCGCCGGCACGATCCGGGGATTGTCCTGCCACCGCAGCATCGCGCGCCAGACCGGGGTGTTCGCGCGTGGCGACGCCGCGAACCGCGCGATCTCGGCCGCGCCGCCGGGGCATAGCGAACATACCACCGGCTATGCGATCGACTTTGCCGTGCGTCCGGCCAACGGCTGCCCGGACGCAGAGGCGTGCATCGCCGGTACGGCGGCGGCGCGCTGGCTGGCGCGAAACGCCACGCGGTTCGGGTTCGAACAATCGTTTCCCGCGGGAAATGCGCAAGGGGTGAAGTGGGAGCCGTGGCATTGGCGCTGGGTCGGCACCAGCGCGACCGCGCCCGGCGCCGCACGTGCCCGCTTCGTGTTCGCCGCCGCCCGCGCGCGCTTCCCGGCGCGCCCCGGCATCGTCGACACGCCACCGGTGCCGCCCGTCGCGGCACCGACAGCAGTCCGCAATCAAGCCGCCAGCTTGGCGGCGGTCTCCGCGATGCGTTTGCCCTGATAGCGGGCGCCAGCGAGGTCGGTCTCGCTGGGCATCCGGCTGCCGTCGCCGTCGCTCAGCGTCGTCGCGCCATAAGGCGATCCGCCTTTCACTTCGTCGACGCCGGTCTGCCCCGAGAACCCGTAATCCAGGCCGACGATCGTCATGCCGTGGTGCAACAGGTTGGTGATGATCGAGAATAGAGTCGTCTCCTGCCCGCCATGCTGGCTGGCAGTGGAGGTGAACGCACCGCCGACCTTGCCGATCAGCTTGCCCTCAAACCACAGGCCGCCGGTGGTGTCCCAGAACGCCGCCATCTGGCTGGGCATCCGGCCGAAGCGGGTGGGCGCACCGACGATGATCGCGTCGTAATCGGCCAGTGAATTCGCGCTTTCGATCAGCGGATGTGCGCTGTCCGTGTTGAAACGGGCGGCGGCGATGACCTCAGCCGGCGCAGTTTCGGCCACGCGGCGGATGTGGGCGTCGGCACCGCCAGCACGTGCGCCTTCTGCGACGGCATCAGCCATCGTCTCGATATGGCCATAGGACGAATAATACAGAACGAGGACCTTGGTCACGGCATTTCCTTTGGATCAGACGCGGTGGGAAAGCGGCTCAGGCGGCGTCGACCAGCACGATTTCAGCATCCTCGACCGCGACGATGTCGAAGGTCCGACCGCCCGACAGCGCGGCGCCGTCGCGTGCCTCGATGGGTTCGCCGTCGATCGTCAGGCGCCCGGTGGCGGGCACCAGATAGGCGTGCCGTCCCTCATCGACGGTGTGGCTCAGCCGCTCGCCGGCCTTCAGCGTGGCGCCCATCACCCGTGCATCGGCGCGGATCGGCAACGCGTCGCCATCTCCTTCAAACCCGCTGGCGAGCACTTCGAACCGGCCGGAACGGCCATCCTTGGGAAACGGCTTGGCGCCCCAGCTTGGCGATCCGCCCTTACGCGTTGGCTCGATCCAGATCTGGAACAGGGTCGTCGGCTCGGCTTCCAGATTGTATTCGGCGTGGCGCACGCCCGTCCCCGCGCTCATCACCTGCACGTCGCCGGCGCCGGTGCGGCCCTGGTTGCCCAGCGAATCCTGGTGGGTGATCGCGCCTTTGCGTACGTAGGTGATGATTTCCATGTCGCGATGCGGGTGCGGTGGGAAACCGGCATTGGCGCCGATCGTATCGTCGTTCCACACGCGGATCGCGCCCCAGCCCATGCGCGCAGGCTCATGATAACTGGCGAACGAGAAATGATGGCGCGCATCCAGCCAGCCGTGATTGGCATGGCCCAGGGTCGCGAATGGCCGGCGGTCAACCGTTTTGGTGAGAGTGTCGGTGGTCATCGTCGAAGCCTCCTGATGTCGACGCCAACATAGGGGTCCGATCAGCATCGTAAACGGAAACGCTGGAAACCGATCGTTTCGCGCGGTAAGAATACGTGCTGCCGGAGGATGAACCATGCGCCTGCCCGATCTGGAAGCCTGGGCGATCTTCGCCGCCGTCGTCGAACATCGGTCGTTCAGCGGTGCCGCCGATGCGATCGGCCTGTCGAAAGCCACCGTGTCGAAAGCGATCGGGCGGCTGGAGGCCAGCCTGAACCAGTCACTGTTCCACCGCACCTCGCGCCGCCTGGCGCTGACCGAGGCCGGGCGGCCGCTCGCCGAACACGCCGCGCGCATCGTCGCCGAAGCCCGCGCGGCGGAGGATGCGGCGCGCGACGCCGCCAGTTCGCCCGCCGGCCGCATCCGGCTGGCCGCGCCGATGGGGTTCGGCGTCACCCATGTCGCGCCGCTCGTCGCCGATTTCCTGACCGCGAATCCGCAGGTCGAGATCGACCTGCATCTGTCCGACGCGCGCGTCGACATCGTCGCGGAAGGGTTCGACGTGGCCTTGCGCATCGCCGATCTGCCGGACAGTTCGCTGCGCGCGCGGCGGCTGTGCAGCATCGCGGCGCACATCGTCGCCGCGCCTTCCTATCTGGCCGCGCATGGCGAACCAAAGCATCCGGGCGCATTGGGCGAGCACCGGCTGCTCGGCTATTCCAACATTGCCGGGCCGTGGCGATTCCACGGCGCGGACGGAACGGAGATCGTCGTCCGTCCCAAGGGTCCGCTGACCGCGAACAGCGGCGACGCGATGGTGCCCGCGATCATCGCCGGCCTGGGCATCGCGCGCTTGCCCAGCTTCATCATCGGCCCGCATCTGGCATCGGGCGCATTGGTGCCGATCCTGCAACCCTGGACCCCGCGCCCGGTCGGCCTGCACCTGCTGACCCCGCCCAGCCCGCTGCGCCCCGTCCGCGTCGAAGCGCTGATCGCGTTCCTCAGCACCCATTTGCGCGATCCGGCGGCATGAGCCGGCTTGCCCCCGACGAACGCTACGCGCGCTTCATCCGCCGCACCGTCCTGGTGATCCTGATCCGTGCGATCGCGGCGGCGCTGTACCGCGCCGGCGATCTGCTGATCCTGGCGTTCGGATCGGCGCTCGGCGCTCGGGCTGCTGGCGGGCCTGTCGGAGTTCATCCCTTATGTCGGGCCGACCGCGGCGATGCTGCCGGCGCTTGGGCTCGCGGCGACGGGGGGTAGCGGCCCCGTGATCGGCACGCTGATTACCTATGCGATCGTGCGCGTGATCCAGACCGATGTCATCACACCCTACGTCACCAGCCGCGTCGTTTCGATCCCGCCGGCGATCACGCTGTTCGCGATCGTCGCCATCGGCATGATCTTCGGCCTGTTCGGGCTGTTTTTTTCGGCCGCACTGCTGGTCGTCATCTTCACGCTGGTGCGCAGCCTGTATCTGCGCGATGTTCTGGGCGAAGACGTACCGCCCGCGGCGCACGACGCGGTGCTTGATCCGAAATATACGTCGCCGAAACCCTCGCACCCTGTGTCTTAGTGCAATATTAACCTTTTACGTTCAGAAAGGTCGTGGTTAATGACACACGACCGGTCGCCAAGCGTTTGATGCTCGGCGCGGACGGGGGGACATCCGATGCGCGTATTGCTGATCGAAGACGAGCCGACCACGGCAAAGGCGATCGAGCTCATGCTCACGACCGAGGGCTTCAATATCTACACCACCGATCTTGGTGAAGAAGGCCTCGATCTCGGTAAGTTGTACGATTACGACATCATCCTGCTCGACCTCAATCTGCCCGATATGCATGGATACGATGTCCTGAAGAAACTGCGCGTCGCGCGCGTTTCCACCCCGGTCCTCATCCTGTCGGGCGTCGACGAAATGGACAGCAAGGTGCGCAGTTTCGGCTTTGGCGCGGACGATTACGTCACCAAGCCGTTCCACCGCGAAGAACTGGTCGCACGCATCCATGCCGTGGTCCGCCGCTCGAAAGGCCATTCGCAATCGGTCATCAAGACCGGCAAGCTGTCGGTCAATCTGGATGCCAAGACGGTCGAAGTCGACGGTGCCCGCGTCCACCTGACCGGCAAGGAATATGCCATGCTGGAGCTGCTGTCGCTCCGCAAGGGCACCACGCTGACCAAGGAAATGTTCCTGAACCATCTATACGGTGGCATGGACGAACCCGAATTGAAGATCATCGACGTCTTCATCTGCAAGCTGCGCAAGAAGCTCAGCCTGGCGTGCGAAGGCGAGAATTACATCGAAACCGTCTGGGGCCGCGGCTATGTGCTGCGCGAGCCCGAAGACATGCCCGCCGTCCAGGTGGCATGATCGGCTGGCGGCGCTAACCTATCGCCGCACCCACACCTTCTCACCGCCGACCCACGTCTCCTGCACCTTCGTCGCACGCAATTCCGTCGGCGATGCGTCGATCGGGTCGCGGTCGAGGATAATGAAATCGGCGCGCTGGCCGGGTTGCAGCGATCCGAACACCTTTTCGGCGAAGCCGGCATAGGCCGCGCCGCCGGTGAACGCCCACCACGCCTGCTCGCGCGTGACCCGCTCTTCGGGGCGCCAGCCGCCATAGGGCATACCGTCCGCGCCCTGCCGCGTGAACGCTGCCGCCCACCCCGCAAACGGGTCCGGGCTTTCGACCGGATAGTCGGACCCGAACGCCAGCCCGGCGCCGTTCTTCAGCATCGATGCCCAGGCGTAGGCCCCGGTCAGCCGCGCCGGCCCCAGCCGCGCCTCCGCCATGATGCGGTCGCTGGTTTCGTGGGTCGGCTGCATCGACGCAATGATGCCATGCTTGCCGAAACGCGGCAGATCGACGGGGTCGACGATCTGCGCATGTTCGATCCGCCAACGCCGATCGCCCTTGTACGTGTCCGACATCTCGTCGATAGCGTCCAGGACTTGCGCGTTCGCCTTGTCGCCGATCGCATGCACCGCGACCTGGTAACGGTCCATCGCCGCGCGGCTCATCAAATTGCGGATCACGTCGTCCGACATGAAGCCCAGCCCGCTCTGCCCCGGCGCATCGGCATATTGCGCCTTCAGCCACGCACCGCGCGATCCCAACGCGCCATCGCCGTACAGCTTGACGCCGACGAGTCGCAGCCGATCCTTGTAGAGCCACGGCGTCGGCCCGGTGCCGCCGATGCGCACGGTATCGTCGATCCCCGCGCCATAGCTCATGATGCGCACCCGGATCGCGCCCAGATCGGCCATCCGGCGATAGCTGAGCCATTCGTCCAGTGTGGTGCCCATGTCCGCGGTCGCGGTGATGCCATAGGACAGCAGGATATCCTGCGCCTTCAGGAACGCCGCGTCGCGGTCCTTCGGCTGCGGCTCCGGCACCGCCTTGGCGAACAAGTCCTGCGCTGCGTCGACGAACACGCCGGCCGGCTGCCCCCCCGCCTTCTCGATCCGCCCGCCCGGCGACGAGACGCTCTTGGCGGTGATCCCCGCCGCCTTCATCGCGGCGCTGTTCGCCCAGGACGCATGGCCATCGACCCGCGACAGGAACACCGGCCGGTCCGCGACGACCGAATCGAGATCGGCCGCCGTTGGAAAACGCCCCAGGCCCCAGCTTTCCTGGTTCCAGCCGCCGCCCAAAATCCATTTCCGCTCCGGGTTGGCGGCGACATAGGCGCGGATGCGGTCCTTGGCATCGTCCAGCGATCTGGCGCCCGACAGGTCGAGGGCCAGCGCGCGGAAGCCCAGTTCCATCACATGTCCGTGGGCGTCGACGAAGCCGGGCACCAGCACCCGCCCCTTCATGTCGATCCGCCAATCGGGGCGATCGGGCCGCTTGTCCTTGGGCGACAGCAATTTGGTCACCTTGCCGTCGACCGTCAGGGTCAGGCCGTTGAAGCGCACGACCTTGCCGTTCGCGTCGACCGTCATGCCCTGCACATTGTCGACCAGCGCATCCGCGAACGCGGGCGCAGGGATCGCCGCGCCGAGCATCAGCGCCACCAGCATCGTCGCTTTGGTCATGCTCAGTCGCCCGTCAGGATGCGATCCACCAGCTGCTTCACCGTCGGCACGAAGCCGTTCGAATAGAAGGGATCGCGTTTGAACGTATAGGCGGAATGGCCCGCGAACATCAGATTCTGGTCGATATCGCCGCCGTGGGCGATGTCCTGCAACGTTTTCTGGATGCAGAAACTACGCGGATCGGCGAGCCGGCCGGTCGAATTGGTCTCGCTGTCGGCCCAGCTGGAAAAGGCGCATTGCGACAGGCAGCCCATGCAATCGGCCTGGTCCTTGCGGATCTCGGCCTTCTCGGTCGGGCTGACGAAGACGAGCGTGTTGTCGGGCGTCTTCAGCGCATCGGTGAAGCCGTGGCCGAACCACTCGCGTGCGCGCAGCAGATCGCCCTTGGTGACCCAGAAGT
>DASTLZ010000074.1:0-2077 GCA_035714425.1 Sphingomonas sp. | reverse complement strand
CAGCGGCATCGCCATCGCTTTTTGCGCCGATGACGAAAAGACGTATCTGCGCGACATCGAGCGTACCACGCGCCAGAAGGTGCCGGTTCGCGCCTTGCCGGAAGATTTCATGAAGGCAGCCGAAGCGCTGAAGGCGCAGCGGATCAAGACGATGGGCGCCGATCCGGCGCCGCGCGAAGACCGTCCACGGGGCTTCCGCCCTGCGCCGAAGCCCCGTGCGACCCACTCGCCGGTCAAGACCGCCGACGCGCGTCGTGCCGGTGGTAACGGCGGTGGCGGATACGGCGGCGGCGGCCAGCGCTCGGGCGGCGGCGGCAATCGTCGCGGCGGCAGCGGCGGCGGCGGCGGTGGCCGCGGCCGCACGATGGCGCAGGGTTGATCGCACCTAAAGGGGGAGCGAACCGCAAGGTTCGCTCCCCCTTTTTTTCGTCACCACAGTCTCGGTCACGAGCCGCACGGCCCTCAGCCGGGCGCTTTCCCTTCGGCCACCATCCGATCGGCAAACCCCAGCGCCTTGATCCGCTCCTCGCGTTTCTGGCGGGCTACCAGGATAGCGAGCTGCCGAGCCAGTGCACGGTTCGTTCTTTCGCGGTAACCCGCCGCCTGCGGGCGATCCGCGCAGCCTCGGCGCACCGCCATCGCTCGGCGCGCTCACGTCTCCGTCCGCTGGCCCTCCGCCCGATCCGGTGCCATCCCCCGTCGCACTCGCCTTGCCCTCCATCGCTGCTGCTCCCTTCCCGCCTGCGCCCGTAAAGCAGGGCTGCACCGCGTCGGACAGAACAAACACGGGCCGGCGGCCCGCCGCCCGCGACGTTCGCATCTGCATCAAAAGCCGCCTTCGCGCCCCTTCCCCCGCCCCGCCCCCCGTGCTAAGGCCAGCGGCAACAGTCGCAATCGGCTCCGGTACGCCCGTGGGAAATCCCCGCCTCGCGATGTCGTTCGGGCCGCCCTTAGGGAAGGACCAGCATGACCGCGATCGGCCAGGATACGCTTCAGACACGCTCGACGCTCACCGTCGGCGAGCGCACCTACAGCTATTACAGCCTGGAGAAAGCGGCGGCAAAGTTCGGCGATATCAGTCGCTTGCCCTTTTCGATGAAGGTATTGCTCGAAAACCTGCTGCGCTTCGAAGACGGCAAGACGGTGACGGTCGAGGACGTGCAGGCACTGGTCGACTGGCAGCAGGAACGCCGGTCGGATCGTGAAATCCAATATCGGCCGGCGCGGGTGCTGATGCAGGATTTCACCGGCGTTCCCTGCGTCGTCGATCTGGCGGCAATGCGCGACGCGATCACCAAGCTGGGCGGAGACGCGGCGAAGATCAATCCGCAGGTTCCCGTCCACCTCGTCATCGATCACTCCGTCATGGTCGACGAATTCGGCAGCCCGACCGCGTTCAAGGACAATGTCGACCTGGAGTACGAGCGCAACATCGAACGCTACGAATTCCTGAAATGGGGATCGAAGGCGCTCGACAATTTTCAGGTCGTGCCGCCGGGGACCGGCATCTGCCACCAGGTCAATCTGGAATATATCGGCCAGGCGGTCTGGTCCTCTGCGTCAAGCGGGGCGCATGGTGATGGCGCGATGGTCGCCTATCCCGACACCCTCGTCGGCACCGACAGCCACACCACGATGATAAACGGCCTGGGCGTGCTCGGCTGGGGAGTCGGCGGGATCGAGGCGGAAGCGGCGATGCTCGGCCAGCCGGTCAGCATGCTGATCCCAGAAGTCGTCGGCTTCAAGCTGACGGGTGCTTTGCAGGAAGGCATCACCGCCACCGATCTGGTGCTGACCGTTACGCAGATGCTGCGCGCGCGCGGCGTCGTCGGCCGTTTCGTCGAATTCTTCGGGCCCGGCCTGTCGTCGATGACGCTCGCCGATCGCGCAACGATCGCCAATATGGCGCCCGAATACGGTGCGACCTGCGGCTTCTTTCCGATCGACGACAAGACCATCGACTATATGCGCCTCACAGCGCGGTCTGACGAGAATATCGCGCTGGTCGAGGCATATGCGAAGGCCAACGGTTTCTGGCGGCATGACGATGCCCCGGACCCGATGTTCACCGATACGC
>DASTLZ010000073.1:0-5095 GCA_035714425.1 Sphingomonas sp. | reverse complement strand
GCGGGCGCGGGCAGGTGTGGTTGACGGGAACCGAAGCGGCGCTGTTCGCCGAGGCGGGGGAGGCGACGCGGATCACGATTCCGTAAGCTTCGTCGCTTCCGGCGCGCGAAACGACGGGACATCGCCACGGGCCATTTCGCTTCCGTTTCGGCCCCTGCGACCCTATATGCTAGCCATGAACGATACCCCAGATTCCGCCGAAAACCCCAACAAGAACGATTACGGCGCCTCGTCGATCAAGGTACTCAAGGGGCTGGACGCGGTGCGCAAGCGGCCGGGCATGTATATCGGCGATACCGACGACGGTTCGGGGCTGCACCATATGGTGTTCGAAGTGTCGGACAACGCGATCGACGAAGCGCTGGCCGGGCATTGCGACCGGATCGACATCGTCCTGAACCCGGACGGTTCGGTCAGCGTCACCGACAACGGCCGCGGCATCCCGACCGGCATCCACCCCGAAGAAGGCGTGTCGGCGGCCGAAGTCATCATGACGCAGCTGCACGCCGGCGGCAAGTTCGAGAACACCTCGGACGACAATGCCTACAAGGTGTCGGGCGGGCTGCACGGCGTCGGCGTGTCGGTGGTCAATGCGCTGAGTGAATGGCTGGACCTGACGATCTGGCGCGACGGCGAAGAGAATTACATGCGCTTCGCATTCGGCGACGCGGTCGCGCCGCTCAAGATCGTCGGCGAGGCGGGGGCCAAGAAGGGGACGCGCGTCACGTTCCTGCCCAGCCCGGCGACGTTCAAGATCGTCGAGTTCGATTTCGACAAGCTGGAACATCGCTATCGCGAGCTGGCGTTCCTGAATTCGGGCGTGCGCCTGTTCCTGACCGATGCACGCCATGACGAGCCCAAGACGGTGGAGCTGTATTACGAGGGCGGGATCGCCGCGTTCGTCAAATATCTGGACCGGGCCAAGACGCCGCTGATGCCCGAACCGGTGGCGATTTCGGGGACGCGCGACGACGTGACGATCGACGTCGCGCTGGAATGGAACGACAGTTATTACGAAAACGTCCTGGCCTTCACCAACAACATCCCGCAGCGCGACGGCGGCACGCACCTGGCCGCGTTCCGCGCCGCGTTGACCCGCACGCTGAACACCTATGCCGACAAATCGGGGATGCTGAAGAAGGAGAAGGTGTCGCTGACCGGTGACGACATGCGCGAAGGCTTGACCGCGATCGTGTCCGTCAAGCTGCCCGATCCCAAGTTCAGCAGCCAGACCAAGGACAAACTGGTGTCGTCCGAAGTGCGCCAGCCGCTGGAAGCGTTGATGGCCGACAAATTGGCGCAGTGGCTGGAGGAAAATCCGGGGCACGCAAGGTCGATCGTCGCCAAGGTGATCGATGCCGCGGCGGCGCGCGAAGCCGCGAAGAAGGCGCGCGAACTGACCCGGCGCAAGGGCGTGATGGATATCGCGTCGCTGCCCGGCAAGCTGGCCGATTGCCAGGAACGCGATCCCGCCAAGTCCGAATTGTTCCTGGTCGAGGGGGATTCCGCCGGCGGTTCCGCCAAGCAGGGCCGTAATCGCCATTTCCAGGCGATCCTGCCCTTGAAGGGTAAAATCCTGAACGTCGAGCGTGCGCGCTTCGACCGGATGATCTCGTCCAAGGAAATCGGCACGCTGATCCAGGCGATGGGCACCGGCATCGGCCGCGACGATTTCAACGCCGACAAATTGCGTTATCACAAGATCGTCATCATGACCGACGCAGACGTCGACGGCGCGCATATCCGCACCTTGTTGCTGACGTTTTTCTATCGCCAGATGCCCGAGCTGATCGCGCGCGGCCACGTCTTCATCGCGCAGCCGCCGCTGTACAAGGCGACGCGCGGGCGATCGGAAGTGTATCTGAAGGACGATGCCGCGCTCGACGAATATCTGGTCGATGCCGGTGTCGCCGCGGTGGTCCTGGACGGGGTCGGCGGCACGCGCTCCGGTGCGGACCTGCGCGATCTGGTCGATCATGCGCGGCGGATGCGCACGCTGACCAAATACGTGCCGCGCCGTTACGATCCGGCGATCGTCGAGAACATGGCGCTGGGCGGCGCGCTGGACCCCGCGATCGACCGCGAGGCGCGCGAGGCGGCGATCCAGCGCGTCGTCGTGCGGATGAACGCCGACGATCCCGAAGCACGCTGGTCGGCGCGGCTGGCGGAGGAAGGCGGGGTGCATTTCGAACGGCTGTGGCGCGGCGTGACCGATCACCACATCATCGAACCCAGCTTCCTGATCTCCGCCGAAGCGCGCAAGCTGCACGCGCTGGCCAGCGAACAGGCGGACAGCTTCACCTCCCCGGCGCGCATCGTGCCGGCGCGGGGCGCACCGGCGGCGACCCCGACGGAGGACGAGGACGGCGAGATCGTCGTCGCGACGCGCGGCACCATCCAGGTCTCACGCCCCAGCCAGTTGCTCGACGCGGTGCTGATCGCGGGGCGCAAGGGTCTGGCCATCCAGCGCTACAAGGGGTTGGGCGAGATGAACGCCGAGCAATTGTGGGAAACCACGCTCGACCCCGCAGTGCGGACCATGTTGCGCGTCACCGCGGACGAGACCGCGGCGGCGGACGAGGTGTTCAGCCGCCTGATGGGCGAAGTCGTCGAACCGCGCCGCGAATTCATCCAGGACAATGCGCTCAGCGTCGCCAACCTGGACGTTTGATAGGGAGCGGGCCGGCACCGCTCCTCACCAACTACGCATCCATCGGCATCCTGTCGCGTTGGGCTTTTTCGCCGACGACGAGAGAGGATAAGTCATTGGAAGATACGGCGGGATGGGTCGCGCTGGCGGCGACGTGCGTCGCGGCGGTGATGACCGCGTCCAATCTGGGGCCGCGCGTCACCGGTTGGGGGTTCGTCGTCTTCACGATCGGTGCCGTCGCGTGGATCGTCGTCGGGGCAGCGACGGGGCAGACGCAATTGCTGTGGTCGAACATCTTCCTGGGCGCGGTCGACCTGTTCGGCATCTGGCGCTGGCTGGGGCGGCGCGCGCGGTTCGAGGATGCGGCCAAGGCGGCGCAGGCGGTCAGCCGCAGCAGGCCGGGCGACGATCTGTTCTCCGTCTCCGCGATCGACGGCATGCCGGTGAAGGCGCCCGACGGATCGACCGTGGCGCATGCCGTCGACGCGCTGACGGGTTGCGGCGGGGGCCGGATCGACTTCCTGATCGTGCGCCAGGGCGGCATCGGCGGGGTGGGCGAAACGCTGCGCCAATTGCCGTGGAGCGACGTGACGATGCGCACCGCCGCGATCGAGACGCACCACGACGCCGCGTCGCTTGCCGCGCTGCCCGTCGTCGAACCGGCGCGAATGTAAGGGAACAAATCCCCCGGCCGGCGACTTCCAGCGGTTCACCACAGGGAGATGGCACATGGCCGCAAAGACGCTCGAGACGCTGTTCCACGACACGCTCAGGGACATCTATTATGCGGAGCGCAAGATCCTGAAGTCGCTGCCCAAGATGGCGCGCGCGGCGCAGTCGCCCGAACTGAAGGCGGCGTTCGAAAAGCACAAGGACCAGACCGAGGGCCAGATCGAGCGCCTGCAACAGGTGTTCGAGATCATCGGCAAGCCGGCGCGCGGCAAGACGTGCGACGCGATCGAAGGCATCCTGGCCGAAGGCGAGGAAATCATGGAGGACTATAAGGGCAATCCCGCGCTCGACGCCGGGTTGCTCGCCGCGGCGCAGGCGGTCGAACATTACGAGATCACGCGCTACGGCACGCTCAAGCGCTGGGCGACGGTGTTGCAGCTGGACAATGCCGTCGCGCTGCTCGACGCGACGCTTCAGGAAGAAGCGCAGACCGACGAGGATCTGACGACGATCGCGGACGCGTCCGTCAACGCCGAAGCGTTAGAACCCGCGGAATAAGCCGCTCGCCCTTCCGCTCGCCGGGGCGGAAGGGCGTCGTGCCCGACGGTTACGGCTTCAAGGCCCAGCGCAGCACGCGGCCGACGCCTTGCACGCCGATGCGCACCGCCGGTCGCGCAAGGGCCGGGCGGTTGAGGCCGTGCAGGGCGCGCGCCCAATCGGGCAGCAGATCGAAGCCGCCTTCCATCAGCATCGCCTGCATCGGTGCCATCGCCGGCGTGGCCGGGCGCTGGCGCAGCAAGGCGGCGGCGACCGCGGCGGTGCGCGCGTCATAGCGCAGGTGCGGGCGCATGCGCCGCAGATACGCGTCGAGCGCGGCGCGGGTGCGTGGCACGTCGGTGGCGCCCAGTCGTTCGGCGACGATAGCGACTTCGGCGATGTAGCGATCCTGTTCGGCGATCGTCATCCGGCGCGCGCGGTAACGGCGATATGCTGCCAGAAAACACCACGTCTCCGCGGCATGGACCCACAGCAGCAGATCGGCGTCGTTGGCGGAATATGGCGTGCCGTTCGGCAAGGTGCCGGAGACCCGGTCGTGAATCTGGCGGACCTTGGCGATCATCGCCTCCGCGGTGGCGGTCGATCCGTAGGTGGTGGCGGCGATGAAGGTCGCCGTGCGGCGCAGGCGGCCGCTCATGTCCCGGCGAAAGTCCGAATGGTCCCACACGCCGGCCAGCGCGCCGGGGTGGAGCATCTGGAGCAGCAGCGCGGCGACCCCGCCGACCATCATCGCGGTGAAATCGCCGTGGACCTTCCATGCCACCGAGTCCGGCGCGAACAGCCCGGTGTCGCCGTCGGGGCGGGACAGGTCCATCGTCCCCGATCCCACCATCGCGCGGACGCGGTCCCCCAATATCCGCCGCATGTCGTCCATTGCGATGATTTAGCCCATCCGGCCGTGAGGTTGAACAGCCTTGCATCGTATCTCGACAAGCGGGCAAGCGGCGCGCAAGGTCGCGATCGTGAAAAGCCCTGGAGAGCCGGTCCCATGAAAGCCATCGTCCCCGCCGCCATCGTGTTGCTCGCCGCCACCGCGGGCATCGCGCAAGCGCCCCGGCCGGGTCCAACAGGGGCGGGCATCGCGGCCGCGCTCGCCGCACCGGCGCGCGCCGATCAGCAGCAGGACGACGTCCGGCGCAAGGCGGCGCAGGTGCTGGCGTTCTCGGGCGTGAAGGCGGGCGATACCGTCGTCGATTTCCTGCCCGGCCGGGGATA
>DASTLZ010000072.1:0-1558 GCA_035714425.1 Sphingomonas sp. | reverse complement strand
TCGGGCAGCATATGTCCCATCTGGCGACCAGCGAAGATGTGAACGTGGAGATGCGGCACCATCTGGTGCGAATCGCGCCCGACATTGGCAAGCAGGCGATAGCCGGGTTCGACCAGCCCCGCCGCCCGTGCGACCTTGCCGACCGCGCGAACGAAGCCCGCGATCTCCCCATCGGACGCGTTTGCGCTGAAATCGTCCCACGAAACGTAGCGCCCCCTGGGGATGACCAGCACATGATGCGGCGCCTGCGGATTTATGTCCGGGAAGGCAAAGGCGAATTCGTCCTCGTAGATTACCGTCGCCGGCAATTCCCGCCGCAGGATGCGTGCGAAGATGTTGCTGTCGTCATAGGGCAAGGTGGGATCGATCGGGGTCATCGCGCGGCCTTTTCGTCATGGCCCGACACGCCTTCGCGCCGCGCCAGTTCGGCACGGACGTCGCCCAGCGGAATGCCGGCGTCGGCAAGCAGGATAAGCAAATGAAACAGGAGATCCGCCGTTTCCCCGACCAGCGCCTGTCGGTCGTCGGCGATTGCGGCGATTACGGTTTCGACCGCTTCCTCGCCAAATTTCTGCGCGATCTTGGCGCGTCCTTTGTCGAACAGCGAAGCCACATAGGATGCGGCGGGGTCGCTGCCCTTGCGGCTGGAGATGACGGCTTCGAGCCGGTCGAGTGGGTCGTCTTTCACCGGCGCATCGCTGGCGCGGCGCGCGGCTCAGGTCAATCCTGAGCTGACTTCTTGGCAAAACGGCGCCGCATCGCGCGCCGCACCAGCCACACGCCGACCGCGGCCAGCGCGAACAAGGCGATGTCCGACAGTTCCGGGCCAGTGCGGGGCGTCACCACGCCGCTGTGGGCAGTCGCCAGCGCCGCATGAGGCAGCAGCAGCCAGACCAGGATCGGCAATCGGATCATCTACCGTCCTCAAGCTAGCTGGGGTCATGCGACAAAGCCGCACGCACCGTTGGCGCCATGTGACCGCAAGACAGTAAATTTGAGCTTGCCGGAGAAGGTTTACGCGGCGCTAACCGGTGTTCGGACGGCGATCCCTGCGGCGGCGAGCGCTGCGTGGGCGTCAGCGATACTGGCGTGACCGAAATGGAAAATCGAGGCCGCCAGCACGGCGTCGGCATGTCCTTGGACGATCCCCGCAACCATGTCTTCGAGCGATCCGACACCGCCGGATGCCACCACCGGCACCGATACGGCGTCCGCGATGGCGCGAGTGAGGGAAAGGTCATAGCCATCGCGCGTGCCGTCGCGGTCCATCGAGGTGACCAGGATTTCGCCCGCGCCCAACTCGGCTAGTCGAACCGCGTGCGCCACCGCGTCGATTCCGGTTTCCCGCCGGCCCCCATGCGTGAACACCTCCCAATGGTCGCCAACCCGGCGGGCATCGACCGAGGCAACGCAGCACTGACTGCCGAAGCGATCGGCGATGTCGGCGACGACCTCCGGCCGCGCGACCGCCGCCGAGTTGACCGCGACCTTGTCCGCCCCGGCCAGCAACAGCGCGCGGGCGTCGGCCGCGGACCGCACGCCGCCGCCGACGGTCAGC
>DASTLZ010000071.1:0-6148 GCA_035714425.1 Sphingomonas sp. | reverse complement strand
GTCCTTCTGCAGCGCGGCGAGCCCATCGTGGACCGATCCGTCCGGCAATACCGCTTCCAGCCCGGCGACTAGCCCACGCATCGTCCCGAAGCGCAGCACTTGCGTGCCCCCGGCGTTCGTCGAGACCAGACCGCCGATCGTCGCACTGCCGCGTGCGCCCAGCGTGAGGGGAAAGCGCTTCCCCACCGCAGATGCCGCATCGTGCAGATGGTCCAGGATCACGCCGGCTTCGGCAACGCAGAGCCCGGCTTGTGCATCCAGATGCCGGATGCGGTTCATCCCCCGCAGCGACAGGATCACCGCCGATCCGTCCGCCGGCGGCGTCGCGCCGCCGACCATCGACGTGTTGCCACCTTGCGGGACCAGCGGGACGCGGTGGCGGACCGCGGTGCGCACGATGGCGGCGACGTCTTCGGTCGATCCGGGCGCCAGCATCAGCGACGCGGCACCGCGATATCGCCCGCGCCAATCCTCCAGCCACGGTGCGATATCGTCCGGCGCGGTGACGATCGCGCGCGGATCGAGGGCGCCGGACAGGTCGCGCAGCATCGCCGCTTGCGCGCGGTCTGCGGGGGGCGAGAACGCCTGTAAGGGCGAGCTTCGTGTCTCGATCATCCCCGGCAAATATGCGCAGTTCATCGGGCGTTCAACGTGGCCAACTATGCCGTGCCTTGCAAAAGCCATGATTCACCCCGCCTTCCCTGCCACATTGCTGGCCCTTGCCCCGATATTGGGCGACGCCACGGCGGGCGACGACGAGCCGCGCGTGCTGGACGGCGTGGCGCTGGCGCAATTGACCATCCACGAACGGATCGTGGTGCGGGTGCGGCGCATCGACGATGCCACGCTGCGTGCGCCGGTCAACAAACCCGTGGTGCGCAAGGAGCGCAAAGGCCCGCGCTGCATCGCGCCGGGCGATCTGGCGGGCGTGCTGATCTCCAGGCCCGGTGCGGTCGATATGGTGATGGTCGGCGGCCGCTGGCTGCGTGCCAAGCTGGACGGCGAGTGCAAGTCGCTCGATTTCTATTCCGGCGTCTACCTGAAGCCTGGCCCCGATGGACAAATCTGTGCCGATCGCGACGTCATCCGTGCACGATCGGGCGCGCCGTGTGGCATATCCGCGTTCAAGACCCTGGTGCCGAAGCGCTAAGGGTCCGTTTGAAAACGCGCTATGGCGCGTTTGCGGGCTGGCCGCTGCGAAACTGGCCCTTTCACGAGTTTCAAACAGCCGCTAGGCATCGCCATCACGCGCTATCCTGCGGACGGATCGAAGCGTTGCAGCGGCAGAACGCGTCCGGCGGCGACGAAATAGGCGGTGTCCACCACGCCGGCCACATCCTGATTGAGCCGTCCCGCGGCATCGCGAAAGGTGCGGCCCAGGGGATGGTCGGGCACGATACCCAGGCCGACTTCGTTGGTGACGATGAACAGCGGGCACGTCGTCGCGACGATTGCGTCGAGCAGATCGGCGGACCGCGCGGCGATATCGTGATCGCCCAGCATCAGGTTCGACAGCCACAGCGTCAGGCAATCGACCAGGATCGCGCCCGTACCGATCGCGCCGATCGCTTCCGGCAGCGCCAGCGGGCATTCCACCGTCCGCCAACGCGCGTCGCGCTCTGCACGGTGATGATTGATCCGCGCGCGCATCTCGCCATCGCCGGCTTGGGCCGTCGCCAGATACTGCAGCGGGCCGGCGTGCGATTGCGCGGATTGCAGGGCGAGGCGGCTCTTGCCCGAACGCGCGCCGCCCAGAAACATCGCTTTCGCATTCATCTTGCCTTCGTCTCCGCTGGTCCGTAGGGCGCCGAGGCGACAGGTTTTCCAGAGATGGAATGAAAAGGGAACCCGGAAGCGAGCATCTGCTCGTCGCCCGGGGCTGTGCCCGCAACTGTGACCGGCGAGCCTTGCTCCGTTCGTGTGCCACTGGATCATTCGATCCGGGAAGGCCGGGCAAGGCGACGACCCGGGAGCCAGGAGACCTGCCTGTCGCGGTTGTCCTTCGTGCGGACGGGATGTTCCGGGCGATCGAGGTTTTCCTCGCGTGACGACGTCTTTGGGGTCGCGCGGCGGAACACCGGTTCCGGCGAGCCGATGTGCGTCCCCCGTTGTTGAGACGAGGGAAAACGCCGTGAAAACCTATGCCTATCCATTCCTGCTGCCGTGCGCCGCGGTCGCAGCGTCACTGTGGACGCAGACGCTGGCCGCGCAGAGCTTGGCCGTGCAGAGCCTGTCCGCGCATGCGGGGCAATCGACCGTTGGATTGAGTGAAGCCGCCGATGCGGGTCGCGACGTGATCGTCACGGCCAACCGCGAAGTGCGGCCGGCCGCCACCGTCGGTCAGGCGGTGACCGTCCTGGACGCCGAGACCGTCGCGCAACGTCAGGCGGTGATCGTGTCCGATCTGCTGCGCCAGACGCCGGGCGTCACCGTCGTGCGCAATGGCGGCGTCGGCACCACGACATCTGTCAGTATCCGGGGTGCGGAGAGCGACCAGACGGTTGCGCTGATCGACGGCATCAAGCTGAACGACCCGTCGTCGCCGGGGGGCGGGTCCAACTTCGGCAATCTGCTGATCGGCAACATCAGCCGCATCGAAGTGCTTCGCGGCGCGCAATCGGTGTTGTGGGGCAGCCAGGCGATCGGCGGAGTCGTCAACCTCATCACCCGCCAGCCGACCGCGGCGCTGGCGGTGAATGCGCGTGCCGAAGGGGGTTGGCACGATACGGGCCAGGCGTTCGCCAACGTATCGGGCAAGGCCGGGGGTGTCTCGGCGAGCGTCGGCGGCGGCTATTTCACCAGCGACGGCATCTCGGCCTATGCGCCCGGCCCCGAGCGGGACGGCTATCGCAACTATGCCGCCAACGGCAGCGTGGGCATCGATCTTGCCACCAATGTCTCCATTGATTTGCGCGGTTTCTATTCGAAAGGGCGGACCGATTTCGACGGATTGGCTGCACCGTTCTTGGCCTTTGGCGATACGCGGGAATATGGCGAGAACGCGCAGTGGATCGGCTATGCCGGCCTGAACGCCGCGCTGTTCGACGGGCGTCTGCGCAACCGTCTCGGCTATGCCCACACCGACAGCGACCGCCGCACTTTCGACCCGGCCGGCACGCCCAACGAGACGTTTCACGGCATCGGCCGCAACGACCGGCTGGAATATCAGGGGGTGGCCGACATCACGTCGGCCGTGTTCGCGACCTTCGGCGCCGAGCGCGAAGTGTCGCGCTTCGCGACATCCAGCTATGGCGGCGCGGTGATGCGGGGCCGGGCGCGCATTTTCAGCGCGTATGGCCAATTGGCGGTGACGCCGATCGCCGGGCTGACCGCGACGGGCGGCGTGCGCCATGACGACCATGATGTCTTCGGCGGCGCGACGACGGTGTCGGGCAGTGGCGTCTATTCGCCCAACGGCGGCGCGACCGCAGTCCGCGCGAGCTATTCCGAAGGGTTCAAGGCACCGACGCTGTTCCAGTTGCAGAGCGAATATGGGAACCGGACGCTCGCGCCAGAGCGCTCGCGCGGTTGGGACGCGGGGGTGACCCAAAAGGTACTCGGCGGCGCGATTGAGGCGAGCGCAACCTATTTCCGGCGCACCTCGAGCGACCTCATCACCTTCATCTCGTGCGCGCCGCCGCTCACCGGCATCTGCGCAGGCAGGTCCGACGGCACCTACGACAATGTCGCGCGAACGCGGGCGCAAGGCGTGGAGGCGACGTTGCTGCTGCGTCCGGTCGAGGCGCTGACGTTCAGTGGCAGCTACACCTATCTCGACGCGAAGAACCGGTCGACGGGCACCGCCAATTTCGGCCGCATTCTGGGGCGGCGGCCGGACAGCAGCGTGACGGTGAACGCCGATTATCGCTGGCCGTTTGGGCTGACGACGGGCACGACGATTACCGCGATCGGCGACAGTTTCGACAACGCCTCCAACACCCGCAAGCTGGACGGCTATGTCGTCACCGACGTGCGCGCCGCCTTGCCGGTCGGTCCCCATCTCGAAGTCTATGGCCGCATCGAAAATGCGTTCAACGCGCGCTACCAGACGATCTACCAATATGGTCAGCCGGGGCGTGGCGCGTTCGGCGGTGTGCGGGTGACATACTGATCGATGCTCGACCGCGACGCCTTGGCCAAATTTTGCGCGCATGGCGGACGGGTGTCGGCTGCACGCGCGGTGTTCGGCGGCGACGAATGGATCGACTTGTCGACGGGCATCGCGCCCTGGGCTTGGCCGGCGGACGCGATCCCGGCGGGGCTGGACCGGCTGCCCGAGCCGGACGCGCTGGCCGCGCTGGAGGCGGCGGCGGCGCGGGCGTTCGGCCTCGTCGATGCCGCGTGCGTCGCCGCAGTGCCGGGCACCGATCTGGCGATGCGGTCGCTGGCGCGGCTGATTGGCGGGTGCCGTCCGGCGGTGTTGCGCGGCGGCTATGCCGGGCACCGTGCCGCATGGCCGGGCGCTGCGGACGTCGCCGACAGCCCGGCGGCGGAACACGATCTGTTCGTACTGGCGAGCCCGGCCAATCCCGACGGCCGGATCGCCGATCCTGCGGAATTGATCGCGCTGGCCGATCGCATGACGATCTTGGTCGATGAAGCCTATGCCGATCCCGCGCCCGGCCTGTGCCCCCACGCGTCGGATCGGCTGATCGTGCTGCGGTCGTTCGGCAAATTCTATGGCCTTCCCGGATTGCGGCTGGGGTTCGTGATCGCCGGACGCGGCGTTGCCGCGAGGTTGCGCGGCACGCTGGGCGATTGGCCGGTGTCGTCGCCCGCCGTCGCGATAGGCGGCGCGGCGTATCGCGACGTTGCGTGGCAGCGGGCGCAGCAGGCGCGTATCGCGGAGGCGGGGGCGCTGCTCGATGCCCTGCTCGCCCGGGCCGCCCTGCCCATCGTCGGCGCAGCGCCGCTCTTCCGCCTGATCGCGTGGGACGATGCCGCGCGGCTGTTCGAGGCGCTGGGGCGCCGCGCGATCCTGACCCGTCCGTTCGCCGACCGGCCGGATCGGTTGCGAATCGGCTTGCCGCGCGACGCTGCCGCGCTCACCCGCCTGGCCAGCGCCATCGAGGAATTCCGATCATGACCGACACGCCCGACGAGCATGCGCGCCACAATGCGCGGATGGCGCGTGTCGCTGTGGCGCGCGAGAAGATGCAGGCACGCCGCACGCTGGAGCGCGGGTTGCTGATCGTCCACACCGGCAACGGCAAGGGCAAATCCTCGTCCGCGTTCGGCATGGCGATCCGCAGCATCGGCTGGGGCATGAAGGTCGCGATCGTGCAATATGTGAAGGGCAAGTGGGAAACGGGCGAGCGCAATTTCTTCGACGCGCACCCCGATCTGGCGACCTTCGAAGTCATGGGCGAAGGCTTCACCTGGGACACGCAGGACCGCGCGCAGGATATCGCCGCAGCACGCGCGGCATGGGAACGGTCCAAGGCGATGATCCTCGATCCCGACATCGACTTCGTGATCCTCGACGAACTCAACATCGTGCTGCGCGACGACACGCTGCCGATCGCGGAGATCGTCGCGTTCTTGAAGGACCGTCCGCTGAGCAAGCATGTCTGCATCACTGGCCGCAACGCGAAGCCCGAGTTGCTCGCGATGGCCGATCTGGTGACCGATTTCACCGAGGTGAAGCATCCGTTCCAGGCGGGTTTCAAGGCGCAGAAGGGCGTCGAATATTGATCCGGCGCGCGGCCCTTGCGCTGGCGATGCTGCCGCTCGCGTCCGCCGCGCCGCCGCGGGCGGCGCGCGCGCCGCGCCCGCCGCGTATCGTGTCGATCAATCCGTGCGTCGACGCCGTGCTGATGCAGGTCGCCGATCCCGCGCAGATCGCGGGCATCAGCCATTATTCGCAGGATGCACGCGCAACGTCAATCGCATTGGCGCAGGCGATGCGGTTTCGCGCAACGTCTGGCACCGCCGAGGAAGTGGTCGCGCTCGCGCCCGACGTGGTGATGTCGGGGCCGCACGTCGCGCCGGCGACGATCGCCGCGCTGAAGCGGATGCGCATCACGCTGATCCAATATCCGGTGCCCGACACGGTGGCGGAAAGCGAAGAGCAAGTGCGCGACATCGCGCGCATCGCCGGCCATGCGGCGCGCGGCGCGGTGCTGGCGGCGCGGATCGCGACGGCGGC
>DASTLZ010000070.1:0-12134 GCA_035714425.1 Sphingomonas sp. | reverse complement strand
AAGTAAACGCAATCGGCTCTTAGGGCCCATCGCGCGCGTTCTTCGGCGGAAAAGAAAGACAATCCAGTGCATCGAATCGAAAACGGCGACGTATCGCGTCGCGGCCTCCTGGTCGGCAGCGCCGCCACCGCCGCGCTGGTCGCCGCGCCCGCGAGCGGCGCCGACGCGCAGGCGCCGATCCAGCCGCAGCCGGCGATGGCCGACGTGGCGATCGACGTGAACGGCAAGCGACGCGCCCTCCGGCTGGATACCCGCACCACGTTGCTCGACGCGTTGCGCGAGCATCTGCACCTGACCGGCACCAAGAAGGGCTGCGATCATGGGCAGTGCGGCGCGTGTACCGTGCTGGTGAACGGTAAGCGGATCAATTCGTGCCTGTCGCTTGCGGTGATGCATACCGGCGACAAGGTGACGACGATCGAGGGATTGGGGCGGCCCGGCGATCTGCATCCGATGCAGGCGGCGTTCGTCAAGCACGACGGCTATCAATGCGGCTATTGCACGCCGGGGCAAATCTGTTCGGCGGTGGCGGTGCTGGACGAGATCAAGGCGGGCGTACCCAGCCATGTAACGGACGACCTTACCGCCGCGCCGCAAGCCAGCGGCCGGGAATTTCGCGAGCGGATGAGCGGCAATCTGTGCCGCTGCGGCGCCTATTCGAACATCGCGGACGCCATCGCCGACGTCGCGGGGGTGCGCGCATGAAGCCCTTTACCTACGCCCGCCCGAAGACGGTGGCCGATGCAGCGAAGGCAGTTGCGGCCACGCCCGGCGCGAAATTCGTGGCCGGCGGCACCAATCTGCTCGATCTGATGAAATTGCAGATCGAGACGCCGACCCATCTGGTCGACGTGCAGGATGTGGGCCTGGACACGATCGATGACGTGAGCGGCGGCGGGCTGCGCATCGGCGCGTTCGTGAACAACAGCACGCTGGCCGCGCATCCGCGGGTGCGGCGCGATTACGGCGTGCTGTCGCGCGCGATCGTGGCGGGCGCCAGCGGGCAGTTGCGCAACAGGGCGACGACGGCGGGCAACCTGCTCCAGCGCACGCGCTGCCCGTATTTCTACGACGCCAACCAGCCGTGCAACAAACGGCGGCCGGGGTCCGGCTGCGCCGCGATCGGCGGGTATAGCCGCCAGCTGGCGATCGTCGGATCGAGCGAGGCGTGCATCGCCACCTATCCCGGCGACATGGCCGTCGCCATGCGGCTGCTGGACGCGACCGTGGAAACGATGAAGCCCGAGGGCGCGACGCGGACGATCCCGATCGCCGATTTCCACCGGCTGCCCGGCGACACCCCGCACGTCGACACGAATTTGCAGGTGGGTGAGCTGATTACCGCGGTAACCCTGCCGGCGCCGACCGGTGGAACGCATATCTATCGCAAGGTGCGCGATCGTGCGTCCTATGCCTTTGCGCTCGTCTCCGTCGCCGCCATCGTCCAGCGGGACGGCAGCGGGCGCGTCGCGATCGGCGGGATCGCGCACAAGCCGTGGCGAGTCGCCGCCGCCGACGCCGCGCTGCCGCAAGGCGCGGCAGCGGTCGCCGCGCGGCTGCTGGCCGGTGCCACGCCGACCAAGGACAATGCCTTCAAGGTGCCGCTGGTCGAACGCACGATCGCGGCCACTCTCGACGAAGCGAAGGGCTGAACGCCATGAAGTTCGACACGCCGGCAACGACCAACCCGATCGACCAGATGAAGGTGATCGGCAAGCCGATCGATCGTATCGACGGACCGGCCAAGACGACGGGAACGGCCCCTTACGCGTATGAGCGGCACGATGTCGTGGCCAACCAGGCTTATGGCTATATCGTCGGTTCCGGCATCGCCACGGGGCGGATCAACGCCATCGACCTGGCCGCGGCCAAGGCTGCGCCTGGCGTGCTGGCGATCGTCACCGCGGCGGACGCAGGGCCGCTGGCCAAGGGCGAACGCAACACCGCCAAACTGCTGGGCGGGCCGGAGATCGAGCATTATCATCAGGCGATCGCGATCGTCGTCGCCGAGACGTTCGAACAGGCGCGTGCCGCCGCCGCATTGGTCCAGGTCGATTATGCCCGCGCCAAAAACGGCCGCTTCGACCTGAAGACCGCGCTTAAGACCGCGCCGCTGAAAGGCGACAGCAGCGGCGAAGGCAGTGCCGCACCGCCCGTCGCGAGGACCGGTAATTTCGAACGTGCCTTCGCCGCCGCACCGGTGACCATCGACGCCAGTTATTCGACGCCCGACCACAGCCACGCGATGATGGAGCCGCACGCGACGCTGGCTGCCTGGGACGGCGACATGCTGACGCTGTGGACGTCGAACCAGATGATCGCCTGGGGCAAGGGTGACGTCGCCAAGACCCTGGGCATGCCGGAGGATAAGGTGCGCCTGATCTCGCCGTATATCGGCGGTGGCTTCGGCGGTAAGCTGTTCGTGCGTACCGATGCCATCCTGGCGGCACTGGGCGCGCGCGCGGCCGGGCGGCCGGTGAAGGTCGCGCTGACCCGGCCGATGATGTTCAACAACACCACGCATCGCCCGGCCACGGAGCAGCGCATCCGCATCGGCTGTGACAAGCAGGGGACGATCACCGCCATCGCGCATGAAAGCGGGTCGGGCGACCTGCCCGGCGGTGGCCCGGAAACCGCGGTGTCGCAGACGCGCCTGATGTACGCCGGCGCCAACCGCATGACGTCGATGCGGCTCGCCGTGCTGGACCTGCCCGAAGGCAATGCGATGCGCGCGCCCGGTGAAGCGCCGGGGCTGATGGCGCTGGAAATCGCGATGGACGAAATGGCGGAGAAGCTGGGGATGGACCCGGTCGCCTTTCGGATCAGGAACGATACCCAGGTCGATCCCGAAAAACCGCAGCGGCGTTATTCGCAGCGGCAGTTCATCCAATGCCTGCAACAAGGCGCGGACCGCTTCGGCTGGAGCCAGCGCAACTCGGTCCCGGCGCAGCGTCGCGACGGTCGCTGGCTGGTCGGCATGGGCATGGCGGCCGGCTTTCGCAACAACCTGCTGATGAAATCGGCGGCGCGCGTCGGCATCGATCGCAAGGGCATGGTGACGGTGGCCACCGACATGACCGACATCGGCACCGGCACCTATACGATCATCGCGCAGACCGCGGCGGAGACGATGGGAGTCGCGATCGACAAGGTGATCGTGCTGCTCGGCGATTCCAGCTTCCCCGTGTCGGCCGGATCGGGCGGGCAATGGGGTGCGAACAATTCCACCGCCGGCGTCTATGCCGCATGCATGAAGCTGCGTGAAAGCGTCGCGCGCAAGTTGGGGTTTGCCGGTGACGTGACGTTTGCCGATGGCCGGGTGCGCAGCGGTAGCCGCAGCACGACGCTGGCGGAGGCGGCGGGCGAGGCTGGTCTTTCGGCCGAGGACGGGATCGAATATGGCGACCTAGGCAAGACGTATCAGCAATCGACGTTCGCGGGACATTTCGTCGAGACGGGCGTCGATCGCTACACCGGCGAAATCCGCATCCGTCGCATGTTGGCGGTCTGTGCGGCGGGGCGGATCCTCAATCCGAAATCGGCGCGCAGCCAGGTGATCGGCGCGATGACGATGGGCGCGGGCGCGGCATTGATGGAGGAATTGGCGGTCGACACCCGGTTCGGCTTCTTCGTGAACCACGATCTGGCCGGCTACGAAGTCCCCGTCCACGCCGACATGCCGCACCAGGACGTCATCTTCCTAGACGAAACCGATCCGATGTCCTCCCCGATGAAGGCCAAGGGCGTCGGCGAACTGGGCATCTGCGGCGTCGGCGCAGCCATCGCCAACGCAGTGTACAACGCCACCGGCGTGCGCGTGCGCGACTATCCGATTACCCTGGAAAAGCACCTGATGCAATTGCCGCGGATGGTTTGAAGGCGTCTATTCGGCTGCCATCACCAGGCGCTGACCGCATCCGATTTCGTCCGCGAACCAAGCAATGGTCGCGCGCAGGCCTTCGTCCAGGGGGACTTTTGGGGTCCAGCCGAGCACGCGTTCAGCGCGGGAGATATCGGGGCGGCGGCGGCGGGGGTCGTCCTGGGGAAGGGGCTTGCGAACGACGGGGCCGTGGTCCGGCACCATGTCCAGGACGCGGGCCAGCAGGTCGTTGACTTCCAATTCGATAGGGTTGCCGAGATTGACCGGCTCTACGACCGCGCCGTCGCTTTCCATCAGCCGCATCAGGCCGTCCACGGTGTCGGTGACGTAGCAGAAGCTGCGCGTCTGGCTGCCGTCGCCGAAGATGGTGATCTCGCGCCCCGACAGCGCCTGACACACCAGATTGGACACCACGCGGCCGTCGTCCGGGTGCATGTGCGGGCCATAGGTGTTGAAGATCCGGGCGACGCGCACGTCCGCACGATCGGTGCGGGCAAAGTCGAACGTGATCGCTTCCGCGGCGCGTTTGCCCTCGTCGTAGCAGGCGCGCGGGCCGGTGCAGCTTACCCAGCCGCGATAGCCCTCGACCTGCGGATGGACTTCGGGGTCGCCGTACACTTCGCTCGTCGACGCCAGCAGGAAACGCGCGTCCGCCGCCTCGGCCAGGCGCAGCAGGTGCGAGGTGCCGACCACGTTGGTCAGCATCGTATGTTCGGGATCGCGCTGATATTGCGGTGGCGATGCCGCGCAGGCCAGATTGTAGACGCGGGTGATGCGCGGTGCCCGATCGGTGATCGCCGCGGGCAGTGGGCGGACCACGTCGGCCTCGATAAAAGTGAAGCCGGGCAGCGCGTCCAGCCGGCGGAGGTTCTCGACCCGCCCGGTCTGAAGATTGTCGATGCACAGCACGGCCTGACCCCGATCGAGCAGCGCCTGGCACAGATGCGAGCCGATGAAGCCCGCACCCCCCGCGACGACGGCGATATCGGGTTCCCCTTGGTGGTCTTGCGTCATGATCGTTCCTTCAGGCCGCGCCAGCCAGCGTGCGCGGCCGGGCCGCGGCGATGGCCAGGTGATGGTCAAGTTCGGCGGCGCGGTGCGCGGCGGTGTGGGCGGCCAGCACGCGGGTGCGCGCGGCACTCCCGATCGCCTCGGCATCGGCGTGTTCGATCACGGCGACCATGTCGGCGGTGTCGGTCGCCAGCAGGATCTCCCGGCCGGGCGCGAGCACATCGTCGATGCCGTCCCAGATGTCCGAGACGATCGCCGTTCCGCACGCGCTGGCTTCGAACAGGCGGACGGAAGGGGACCAGCCGGCCGCGATCATGTCGGCGCGCGTCACGTTCAGGGTAAAGCGCGAGGCGGAATAGAAACCGGCGTGGTCGGCGGGTGCCAGATGGGCGATGCGATCGACGTTGTCAGGCCAGACGATCGTGTCCGGGTACATCGGGCCGGCGACGACGAACCGGCGGTGGGGCAGTTCGCGCGCGACCTGGATCAGCAGGCGTTCCAGCGTCGGCTGGCGATCGTCGCTATAGGTGCCGAGGTAGGACAAATCCCAGCGCGCCAAGGCAGCCGTGGGCGCGTAGAGATCGGGATCGACCGAGCAATAGAAAGCGCGGGCGGCAGGCGCGTGATAGCGGTGCTCGATCAGGTCGAGCGTTGGGCCGCCGGTGAAGCTGAGATACAGATCGTAGTGCGGGATGACGTCTGGCGAGAGATATTCGTGATCGCCGCGCGCCAGCTTGGCGAGGGTGACCGGGGTGTCGATGTCGTAGAAGGCGGTGGTGCCGCGGGCATGCGCCTGCACGAAGCGCGCGACCGCGACGCCGTCCGGGACATAAGAGCCGACGATGACCGCGTCCGCGCCGGCAATCTCGCTGCGAAAGCGGTCGAGGTCCGCCATGTCGGCGTAGAAGGACAGGCGGCAGAAATCGGGGTCGGGCAAGTCGCGGTGGTCGCGATACCAGGGAACGTCGCGTTCGAGGAAATGGACGTCGTGGCCGCGCGCCGCAAATGCCTTGAGCAACGCGCGAAAGGTGGTGGCGTGGCCATTGCCCCATGCCGACGACAGGCTGAGCCCGAGAACGATCAGCTTCATGCGACTTCGCGCGTGCGTGCGACGCTGGCGCGGAGCAGCGCGTCGACCTGAGCGCCGCGCAGGTCGTAGGTGTGATCGGCGCGGACGCGGGCCAGTGCGGCGCAGCCGATGGTGCGGGCGCGTTCGGGGGTAAGCGCGGCCATGTGATCGGCGACGTCGCGGCCGTCGCGCGCCACCAGCACTTCGACGCCGGGCACCAGGAAATGCTCGATCCCCTCCCACGCATCGGTGATGAGGCAGGCGGCGGCGCCGGCGGCTTCGAAGACGCGGGTTGCGGGCGAGAAGCCGACGCTGGCCATGCTGTCGCGCGCGACGTTCAGGACGGCCTTGGGCGTGCAATTGAAGGCGTTATGCTCGGCGGTGTAGACGTGGCCGCGGTGGCGTACGTTGGCGGGCATCGCCTTGGTTTCCCAGCCGTTGCCGCCGACCAGGAATGTGCGTTCGGGCAATGCTGCGGCAGGCCGCAGGAAGAATTCCTCGACCCGCGCCTCCCGGTCCGGCAGGCGGTTGCCGAGGAAGGCCAGATCGCAGGCGAAGCGATCGTCGGGCGCAACCGGAAAATGCGTTGTCGGATCGAGCGCGTTATAGACGGGTATGCACGCCGCCGCGCCGAATGCTTCATACGCGTCGATGACTGGCGGACCGCCGCCATAGGTCAGCACCAGATCGAGATCGGGCAGCGCGCGGGTAACGGGATGATCGGGGTCGGCGCGCATTTCGTCGAGAGTCGCGGCGGCGTCGACATCCCAGAAGATCTTCAATGCGTCCGGCCGCGCGCGGGCGATGATGCCCTCCAGCAGCTCGCGGTCGTAGACCCCGACGCCGTTCGCCTTGACCACGATATCGGCGGCACCCGCCTGCGCCAGGACCGAGCGCAGGCCTTCGTCCGTGGCCGGATAGACGACGGAGCGTGCCCATTCGGGCGGGTCGATGTCGCGGTGCTGCTGGCGATCGAAGGCGTCGGGTTCGTAGAAGGTGATGTCGTAACCGCGCGCCGCCAATGCGCGCAGGATGCCGCGGTAATAGGTCGCTGCGCCATTCCAATAGGACGACAGCAGGCTCGATCCGTAGAAGGCGATTTTCAAGCAGGAACCTTTCGATCGGGGGTCAATGCGGCGACGATGTCGAGCAGTTCTTCGACTCGGTGCGCGCAGGTGTGGCGGGCGAGGATCGTCTCCAGCCCCGATGCAGCGAGTTGAATGCGCAGCGACGCGTCGTGGGCGATGTGGCGCATGTGGCGGGTCATTGCGGCGCCGTCGGTGGCGGTCAGATAATCCACGCCGGGGCGGAAGAGGCGTTCGCTGTCATTCCACGGCGCGGAGATCAGTGGCAGGCCGCAGGCGAGCGCTTCGAAGACGCGGATCGTCGGGATGCCGGGCAGGATCGTGGCGTAATACCGGCGCGGCACATGGATCGTGGCCAGCGCCTTTGCGAACAGGGCCGGTGCGGCGGCGTTGGCGGTCCAGCCGTGATAACGCGCACCGGCCTGCGCCAGCATCGCCCGCGCTTCATCGGGGTAGCGCACGCCGTAGATGTCGAGCGGCAGTCCGGCCTCTGCCGCCGGGCGCAGCAGATAGTCGTCGATCTCGCGCGTCCGCTCTCCGTCGCCCCAATTGCCGATCCAGATCAGGCCGGCGCGCGCGCTTTCCTCCACGGGCGGATGGAAGCGGCGCGTGTCGGCGGCTTCGTGCCACGTCCAGACGCGATTTCCCCAACCCCAGCGCCGGTAGACCTCGGACAAGGCTTCGCCGAACGCCAGCACGCCGTCATAACCCGACAGGTCGAACGCGCGGATGGCATCGGGATCGCTGACTGCGCGGTGGTGCGTGTCGTGGAACAGCAGGTCGAACCGGCCGCCGCGCTTGCGCAGGTCGCCGATAGCGGCAACCAGAGCGGGATCGTTCCATTCGTGGACGATGACCAGATCGGCATCGCGGACGAGCGCGGCCGGATCTGCGTCGGGGGCGAACGTGGTCGAGGACAGCTCCGGATACGCGGTGCGGTACGCGGCCAGCCCCGCTTCGCCGGCATCCGCCAGCAGGTTCGACAGACTCCAATTGCCTTGCGGCTCCAGCGCGCGGACGTGGTGGCCGCGCGCGATCAGATCGCTCAGGATGCCGCGGACGAAATGGGCGTTGCCGTGGTTCCAGCAGCTTGCCAGCGAATGGGTGAAATAGACGATCCTCATGCGGCGGCTTTCTCCGCGGCAGACGCGAGCGTTTCGGCGTAAAGGCGCGCCATGTCGCGCGCCATCGCTTCGGGGCGATAGCGCAGCGCGCGGGTTGCCGCTGCGGTGCTCAGCGCATGGCGACGGCCGGCGTCACCCACGACGGTTTCGATAGCATCGGCAAACCCGCCGGCGTCCTGCGCATCGACGAACAGCGCCGCGCCCTCCCACAATTCGCGAAAGGTGGCGATGTCGGACAGGATCAGCGGGCAGCCGGCGGCGGCAGCCTCCAGCACGGCGAGCCCGAAAGGTTCGAATGTCGCGGCCGACACGAACACCGGCTGCGCCGCCAGTCGCGCCGCCAGTGCTCGTTCGTCGAGGTTGCCCAGCGTGACGAGATGCGCGGGCGACACCGTTTCGCCATGCGGGCCCGTCGTCGGGCCGGCCGCGAGAAACGGGATGCCGATCCGTGCCGCAGCGGCCTCCAGGATGTCGGTGCCCTTCACCCGGTCCCACAAACGCCCCGCGGTGAAGACCTGGTCGTGCGGCGCGCGCGTGGCGACCGCGAACGGGCGGCGACCGTTGCGGATGACATGCGGGTCCGGCGACAGGCGGTAATGCCGTGCTACCGTGGCGGCATAAGCGGCGCTGGGCGCGACCACGCGGTCGACGGCGCGCAGGCCCTTGCCTGTCATCGCGCGGTGCCAATGGTAATCGGCGGCGAGCGGCGTGTCGTGGGCGGCTTCCCACCACGTCGCGACGCAGCCGTGGGTGACCGCGATCGTCGGCGCGGCGAACGTCGCTTGTGCGGCCAGAGTCGGCATGTTGAGGTGGACGAGATCGACGCCCTCGCGCGCCGCCAGCGCGGCAATCGCATCGCCGGCCGCAATGACCGCAGCGGGGCCGTCGCACAGCCAGTCGAGCGCGAGCCCGGTTTCGATCAGCGTCAGCCCCTGCGCCATCCGCCGCTGGTCCGCACTTGGAGCCGGCCCGAGTAACGCGACGATCGCCTCGACCCCGATCGGCGCCAGCGCGTGAGCCAGATCGGTGGCATATTGCCAGACCCCGCCGACCGCATCCGCCGTGACCAGCACGCGCAAGCTCATGCGGGCTGGACCGCGCGGTCTGCTTGGGCGGTGGCGGGAAGGGCGATCCCGCGTTCCTCGGCCAGCCAACGTGCCAGCCGGGCGACGCCCTCACGCCAGTCGGTGCGCGGGGGCAGTCCCAATGCGGCCTGCGCCGCGCGGGTGTCGGCGACGAAATAGCGCTGATCGCCGGCGCGCCAGTCCGACCAGTCGATCTCAATGTTCCTGTTGAGCAGTGCGCTCATGTGACTCAACAATTGGCGCAGGCTGACGGCGTTGTCCGGCCCGCCGCCCAGGTTGAAGGCGCGGCCGGCGATGCTGTCGATCCGCTGCCACGCAGCGATATAGGCCGCGACCGCATCGTCGACGTCGAGAATGTCGCGGACCTGGTGGCCGTCGCCGTACAGAGTGATCGCGCGGCCTTCGAGCGCGCGGATCAGGAAATGCGCGACCCAGCCCTGATCCTCCGTCCCCATCTGGCGCTGGCCATAGATGCAGCTCATCCGCAGGACCGCGGTCTTCAGCCCGTAGCTGCGCGCGTAATCCAGCACATATTGATCGGCCGCGCCTTTCGAACAGCCGTAAGGCGTGTGGAAATCGAGCGGCCGGTCCTCGCCGATGCCGTGCGCGGCGATATCGGCGTCAACCGCAGCATAATGATCCTGCGCCAGCGTGAAATCCAGGTCGGCGAGGTCGCCGTACACCTTGTTGGTCGATGCGAAGACCAGGGGCACATCGGGCGCATGGGTGCGCAAGGCTTCCAGCACGTTGAACGTGCCGGCGATGTTGGTGGTGAAATCGTCGTGCGGATCGACCAGGCTGGTCGTGACGGCGACTTGCGCCGCCATGTGGAACACCGCTTTCGCACGCGCCACCGCGGCGTTCAGCGGGGCGATGTCGCGGATGTCGGCACGGATCGCCTCGATCCGATCGCCGTGGCGCCGTTGCAGCCATGCCAGGTTGCGATCGACGCCGGTGCGCAGATGCGCGTCGTAGACGATGACGCGGTGGCCTTCGTGCGCCAGTCGATCGGCGAGGTTGGCGCCGATGAAGCCGGCGCCGCCGGTGACGAGGACCGGGCGAATGTCCTCTACCCCGCTCATGCGACCAGCCCCCGCGCTTCCAATTCAGTGCGCATCTGCTCGACGCGGTCCTGCGCCGTCTGCTGCGCCACCCATTCGGCGAGTTCGGCCAGCCCGGCCTGGAAATCCTGGCGCGCGCGGAAATCCAGTTCGGTGGCGGCTTTCGCCGTGTCGCAGAAACAATGCCGGATATCGCCGATGCGCGCCTTGCCGACGATCTCCGGATCCAAATTGTTCTTGCCCATCGCGCGCGCCAGTTCGGTGGCGACTTCGGTGACGGAGCGATCGTGGCCCGACCCGATGTTGAACGTGCCGCCTGCCGCCTGGGGCAGGTACAGCGCATCGCCGAAGGCGCGGGCGACGTCGGAGACGTGGACGAAATCGCGGCGCTGCTCGCCGTCCTCGAAGATCAGCGGCACTTGCCCGTTGAGCAGGCGCGAGGCGAAGATCGCCAGCACGCCGGTATAGGGGTTCGACAGCGCCTGACCCGGGCCATAGACGTTGAACAGGCGCAGGCACACGCCCTCCATCCCATATGGCGCCGCCATGATGTGGGTCGTGCGTTCCTGCACATATTTGTTGAGCGCGTAGATCGACGACAGATTGGGCCGCTTCCATTCGGGCGTCGCGACGGGCGTCAGCGGGCGGCCCTGCGCATCGGCGGGCTCCCAATTCTTCAGGCCGTCGCGAAGGCCCTTGCGCTCCGCGTCCTCGACAAGCGCGCCGTCGGCGTCGCGGTACAGCCCCTCGCCATAGATGCTCATCGACGATGCTGTGACGACGCGGCGGACCGGATGGTCGATCAGCGCTTCGAACAGGACGGCGGTGCCGACATCGTTGGTCGAGGTATAGCGTTCGACTTCGTACATCGACTGGCCGACGCCCACTTCGGCGGCGAGATGGATGACGCTGTCGACACCCTTTAGCGCCGCGGCCATCGCACTTTTGTCGCGCACGTCGCCGCGGATCAGTTCCACGTCTGCGTCCAGCATCTTTGCGCCATCGGTCTCGCCGTGGACCTGTTCGATCAGGCTGTCATACGCGCGGACCCGGTGACCGCGTGCGAGCAATTCGCGTGCTACGGACCGGCCGATGAAGCCAGCTCCGCCGGTAATCAGAACGGTTTCCAAGGCGTCGATTCCCCCTATACTTTGCCCGATTCACGAAAAACGACATGATCTCGGTTAATAACCTAGATTATTACGCGTCAGAACGAAGCTGTTACATGTTCATATTCTTGCGAACAAACGGGTTCTTCTTCTACTTTGTTCCCGTCGATCGTCTCGAATCCGAAACGAGGGAACCGCTCAACGGGCGGCGTGTTTCAGCTTCAATGTTGATCCTTACCCCGCCCCCCACTTCGTCGCTGCGCAGTTGAGTGCGCTCATCCTGCTCGCGCGCCACGGCCATCACCGCGAAGTCGGTCATGTGTTGAGCGGCCGATCCGACATCCCGCTCGATACGCAGGGCGCAGACGAAGCGCGGCGGCTGGCGGGTCGGCTGGCCGACGTGCCGCTACGCGCGGTGTATTCCAGCCCACGGCGGCGTGCGTGCGAGACGGCGGCGCCGATCGCGGCGCGGCACGGCTTGGACGTGACGATCGTCGACGCACTGGACGAGATCGATTTCGGCGCATGGTCCGGGCAACGCTTCGACGCGCTCGACTGGGATCCGGCATGGCGGTATTGGAATGCGGCCCGCGGATCGGCGCGCTGCCCCGGGGGGGAGGGCATGGCGGAGGCGGTGACGCGTGCACGCGACCATATCGAGGCGATCGCGCAGCCCGACACGCCGGTATTGTGCGTCAGCCACTGCGACA
>DASTLZ010000069.1:0-27944 GCA_035714425.1 Sphingomonas sp. | reverse complement strand
ATGTCGTCGCCCGCGCGGCTGTAGAGCCGCGTGTCGCCGGCGACATGGACCAGTTGGACCCGGATGCCGTCCCATTTCCATTCGGCGGCATAGTGGCCGAGGTCGACCACCGTGTCCTCCAGCGGGTGGGCCAGCATGAACGGGCGGAACACGGGGACGTCGGCGGCGGTGGGCTGTTCGCCCGATCCCTCTGCCCAGGCGAACAGCGCGGGGTAGGGCGCTTTAAGGCCGTGCCAGACTTCCTCGACCGCATCGACCTCTATGCCGAACCCTTGCGCCAACGCGGTCTTGGCCAGGCGGGCGGACACGCCGAGGCGCAGCGCACCCGTCGCCATCTTGAGCAGGGCATAGCGTTCCTCCGCATCCAGCCGATCGAGCATCGCCGCCAGCACCGCCGGGGCATCGGCGCGCGACAGATGCGCCAGCGCATCGACGGCGGCGGCCAGGCCGAGGGGCTCGGCGACGGCCGGCGGCGGATCGGGCGTGGGCCAGAGCAGCGCGACCGTCTCCGCGGTGTCGCCGACGTAATCGCGGCTCATGCGGAACAGGACGGGATCGACTCGCGCCTCGATCAGGGCGCGGATCATGGCGGGTTTTACCGCAGGCAGATCGAGGTCGCCGGTGAGCGCGGCCATCGCCCATCCGCGATCGGGATCGGGCGTCACGCGCAGATAATCGCCGATCAGCTTGAGCTTGGCGTTGCGCGAACGGGTGTAGACGAGCGAATCGAGGAGCGCAGCGAAAGCGTGCATGGCGGATCAACGCATGGCATGGTTCCTGCGCTCCCGCACGTCACACCAGCCTGAGCGCACGCAACGCGAGCACCGCGCCGACGACGACGAACAGGATGCCGACGACGATGCGGACGCGTTGCAGCGGCAGGCGGCGCCACGCCGCTTCGCCCATGATCGCCGCCGGGGCGATCACCGCGAGTGCGCCGATCGTCCCGCCGACCGCTGCCAGCCACGGCAGCGGGGAGCGCGCGGCCAGCGCCATCACGATGAATTGCGCGCCGTCGCCGAACGCGAGGATGAACAGCCCCAGCGCACTCGTCAGCCACGGCCCGACCCGCCAGCCGTTCAGGCGCTCGGGCGGCCTGGCGGCGACGAACGCGCCGACCCCTTGCGTCAGCAAGGCGGCGGCGAGGAACAGCCGCTGCGCATTGGGGCTGAGCCGCGGGCCGATGAGGCCGCCGGCGATCGCGGCGAGGGCGGAGGCGCACAGCAAGGCGAGCAGCGCCATCGCGATGACCAGCACCGGCCGGCGCCAGCGATCGGCGAGGATCGCCGCCAGCCACGCGCTGCGATCGCCGATCTGCGCAAGGGCGGCGGCGACCAGCGCCGCCATCAGCGCATCCATCAGGCGTTGATTACATCAACGGGCATGTCAGTGGGCGATGCGCACCGAACAGGCGGCGGCGAACGCGTCGCAGGCGTCCATGTCCTGCCGGTCGCTGCTCACCGCGTCGCGCAGGACCGAGAGCCAGCCGTGGAGCAAGGGCCCGTGTTCGCCGCGGGCGAGCGCGAAATCGAGATAATGGGAAACCGTGATCGCCGGGTTCATGCCGGCACGCATCGCGATGACGCGGATCGCATTCACCTCGGGCGCCAGTTCGCAGGGGCGCGCATAGGGCGCCCGCACGTCGATCGCGGTGATCCGCGCCGCCAGTTCCGCCTTGACCGTGTCCAGCTCCGTCTTGTTCATGACCTTGGTAATCCCCTCTTGCGCGAAGCTGCGCCGGGTTCGGTAAAGGGGGCGTTAAACCGGGCGCGGAGTTGACTCGGGGCCTGCCTTGCGCCATGCGCCGCCAGTGATCGAGTGGCGCCTGCGGGCTGTCGCTCTTTGCCTTTTTTCAAAGAATACAGGATTTCGGGCTATGGCCAAGCCGACCACCGTCAAGATCAAGCTCGTCAGCACGGCCGACACCGGCTTCTTCTATGTGACCAAGAAGAACCCGCGGACGAAGACGGAGAAGCTGTCGTTTTCGAAGTACGATCCCGTCGTGCGCAAGCACGTCGAGTTCAAGGAAGCCAAGATCAAGTGATCGCCCGCAGGCGGTGAACCGCCTGCCTGCGCACGAAAAGAGCCGCGGGGCATCGCCCGGCGGCTCTTTTGTTGTGTCCGCGGCGTAGTGCAAGCGACCGCTGCGCCCGTCGATCCGCCCGTCGATCACACCAGATTGGTGACGGTGTCCATGAACTTCGTCAGGCCGATCGGCTTGGAGACATAGGCTTGCGCCCCCGCCGCGCGGATGCGTTCCTCGTCGTCGCGGCCGGCATAGGCGGTGACCGCCATGACCGGGATCGTGCGCAGGTCTTCGTCCGCTTTGAGCTCCAGGATCAGATCGTGGCCGGTGACATGCGGCATCTGGATGTCCATCACGATCAGGTCCGGCACGAACGCGCGGGCGCGCGCCACGGCCTCTCGCCCGTCGCGAACCGGTTCGCAGACATATTCATGCGCCCGCAACAGGTCGCAGAAAAGTTTGAGGTTCAGTTCGTTGTCCTCGACAACGAGCACCCTTTTTGCCACGCGGCCTCCCTTGCCGGTTGTGCCGGCTGATCGGGACGATGATACGCAATGCCGCGCGCGGATACAAATGAGGATGCCCAGGCGCTGGCCCTACGCGCCCTGGTGTGGACGCTGGCCGAGCCGGAGCGCGCGTTGCGGCTGCTTTCCGTCACCGGACTGACGCCGGGCGACCTGCGCGCGCGGGTGGGCGACGCCGACGTGCTGGGCGCCGCGCTGGGCTTTCTGGAATCGCACGAACCCGATCTGATCGCCTGCGCCAATGCGCTGGACGTCACGCCCGAGGCGCTGGTCCGCGCCCATCACGCGCTGGAGACATGATGAAACCGCTGCTGATAACCGATTGCGACGAAGTGCTGCTGCACATGGTCCGCCATTTCGCGACGTGGCTGGACGAAGCGCACCAGATCGACTTTTCGATCGGCCACGGCGAATGGTCCGACCGGATGAAGCGGCGCGACGGCGGGCCTGCGCTGACCACCGAGGAGATGTGGGGCATGCTGGGCGGGTTCTTCCCGGCCGAGATGGCGCGCCAGACGCTGGTGCCGCATGCCCGCGAAGCGCTGACCGAGCTGGCCAGGGTGGCGGATATCGTGGTGCTGACCAACCTGCTCGACGAATGCCAGCAGCCGCGCATCGAACAGCTGGCCGCGTTCGGCATCCATCACCGCGTCCGCTGCAACCACGGTGGCAAGGGACGGCCGGTGGCCGAACTGGTCGCCGAATATGGCGCATCGGTGGCGGTGTTCGTCGACGATCTGGCGGTGCATCACGAATCGGTCGCGCGACACGCGCCGGGAGTCCACCGGCTGCACATGGTATCCGAACCCGGTTTGGCGCCCAGCGTACCGCCAGCGCCCTTCGCCCATGCCCGGATCGACGATTGGCGCGAGGCAGAGCGCTGGATCGCCGCGCGCTTCGCCGCCGGGGTTCCCGCCGAGCCGATTGCCGACCCAGCCGCCGCCACCCGCCAAACAGAGGATATCGCATGACCGACCGTATCGACCGCGCCCTGGCCGATCTGGGCCTGACCCTGCCCGAAGCCGCCGCCCCGGTGGCAGCCTACGTCCCGGTGGTCGAGGCGGGGGGCCTGCTGCACCTGTCGGGCCAATTGCCGTTCGTCGATGGCGTCCTCGTCACCGGGCGGCTGGGCGAGGGCGTGTCGCTGGACCAGGGCCAAGCGGCGGCGCGGGCGTGTGGGCTGATGATCGTGGCGCAGCTGAAGAAATATCTGGACGGCGATCTGTCGCGTGTCGCGCGAATCGTGAAGCTGGGCGTCTTCGTCAATTCGACGGGCGATTTCACCGATCAGCCCAAGGTGGCCAACGGCGCCTCCGAACTGATGGTCGCGCTGTTCGGCGACGCCGGGCGGCATGCGCGCTCCGCCGTCGGCGTGCCGGCGCTGCCGCTGGGCGCGGCGGTGGAGATCGACGCGATCGTCCAGATTTCGGGCTGAGGGTAGCGGGTGGGGCTGTCTCACCGCCTTATCGTCACCACCGCCCCGGTTCCTCACCATCACTCCGGTTCCCCACCATCACTCCGGTTCCTCATCACCACCCCGGCGAAGGCCGGGTCCCAGTTGAGGGACGACCGCGGCTGATGCCAACGCTTCGTTACTCCTGCCTTCCCACCTGGGCCCCGGCCTCCGCCGGGGGGTGATGAAGTGGGCAAATCATGACCACGCGTGCTCGGCACACCACAACTAGCGCCAGCGCGCTCTCCACCCTATCTGCGACAGCGAATGACCGCCGTCACTGCCCGCCTTGCCGACGGCGTCGCCGCGATCCCGCAGGACGCCTGGGATGCGTGTGCCGGCACCGGCAATCCCTTCGTCGGCCACGCCTTCCTGACCGCGCTGGAAGCATCGCAGAGCGTCGGCACGCGGTCGGGCTGGCAGCCGTTGCCGATCGTCGTGGATGGTCCAGACGGTCGGCCGGCGGCGATCGCGCCGGCCTACGTCAAGAGCCACAGCCAGGGCGAATATGTCTTCGACCACGGCTGGGCCGACGCATGGACCCGGGCGGGCGGGGATTATTACCCCAAGCTGCAGATCGCGGCGCCTTTCTCTCCCGTGCCTGGCCCGCGCCTGTTGCTGCGCGATCCGGCGCTGGCGCCGGCCTTGCTGGCGGCGTTGCAGGCGGTGGTCGATCAGAACGGGCTGTCCTCCGCCCATGCCACCTTCGTCGCGCCCGAGCAGCTGGCGGCGTTTCGCGCGGCGGGGTGGCTGGTGCGGCAGGGGACGCAATTCCACTGGTCCAACCGCGGTTACGCCAGTTTCGACGCGTTCCTCGACGATCTGGCCAGCCGCAAGCGCAAGGCGATCCGCAAGGAGCGCGCCGCCGCCGTCGAAGGGCTGACGATCCGGCACCTGAGCGGCGCGCAGATCGAGCCGCGGCATTGGGCGGCGTTCTGGCATTTCTATCAGGACACCGGCAGTCGCAAATGGGGGCGACCCTATCTGACCAGGGCGTTCTTTCCCCTGTTGGGCGAGGCGCTGGGCGACAAGGTGCTGCTGATCCTGGCGGAGCGCGACGGCGTGCCGATCGCCGGCGCGCTCAACCTGATCGGCGAGGATAGTCTGTACGGCCGCTATTGGGGCACGACCGAGGAGGTGCCGTTCCTGCATTTCGAGCTGTGCTATTACCAGGCGATCGACGCCGCCATCGCGCGCGGGTTGAAGACGGTGGAGGCAGGCGCGCAGGGCGACCACAAATTGGCGCGCGGCTACGCGCCGGTCGCGACATGGTCCGCCCATTATATCCCGGATGCCAATTTCCGCGCTGCCGTCGCCGATTTCGTGGTGCGCGAGCAAGCGGCGGTGGCCGCGGAGCAGGATTATCTCGGCGAGATGACGCCGTTTCGCAAAGTGACCGGCGAGACGCGTTCGTCGACGCGGTAGAGGACGTTGTTGCCGTCGCGCCAGATCGGCGTCATCCCCTTGACCAGGATCGGATCGAACGGCGGCGGCTCCAGCAGCCAGACGTAATCGAACGCGCGCCGCGGAAAGGCGGCGAGCGCCCAGGAAATCGGCCGCCACCATTCGCCGCGACAGCGCACGTCGGTGACGATTTCCGACGGATCGTGCGCGAATCCCATCGCCGGCGTGTAGCGCGCCGTCAGCAACTGACCGCCCGCCATCGACCATTGATCGTTGGTATAGGCCAGCCGTCGTTCCAGCATCAGCGCGGGGACATGCTCCAGCCGGGTATAGGTCCAATCGTCCTGGCAGCGGCGCCCGACGAAGCTGACGACGCGTGCGCCGACGGGAACGTGATCCAGCGCGGTCAGCACCCGCTGGTAGCTGCGATCGTACATCCAATAGCTGATCGTGGTGGTCGCCAGCCTTGCGGCGAAGAACGCCAGGCCCAGCGCCGCGAAGGTGGCGGCACCGCGGAACGACAGCCCGCGCTTGGGCCGCAACGCGATCAGCGCGATGGCCATCGCGAACGGCGCCAGGCGCATGTCGGCATAGGCCGATCCGAAGACGATGCGCGGCAGGACGACGAAGACCGCGAGCAGGAACAGCGCCGACAGGCCCAATGCGCGCGAATATTCGATGCGCTCGTCGCGCACGCCCTTGAACAGGATCAGGAACAGGATCGTCGCCGACGCCATGTCCCACGCCATCCACCGGTCGCGCAGGATCATCGCGATCCAGCGGAATTTGGCCCGCCAATCGAACCAGTCGGCGGTCTGCCCGGTGACGTGATCGCCCGATCGCCAGAACACCATCAGCGCCATCGGCAACGCCAGCGGCAGGCAATTCAGCCCCGCGCGCACCCACGCATCGAACCAGCGGCGGCCGGCGTCATGCTGACGGATCATCTCCGCCGAAAACGCCAGCACGCCCAGCACGCCCCAGCCGAAGGTATGGCACACCCACAACAGGCACGAGATCGGCACGAACACGATCGCGCGCGCCTTCACCTGCCCCAACCGCGCCATGCGCAGCCACAGCGCGAACAGATTGAGCGCCAGCGCCATCGACAGCGCGAAGTTCACGAAGCCGAACTGGAACGGATAGCTGTACGCCAGCGGCAGCGCGAACAGCGCGGTCGCCGGAATGCGCCCGTGGATTTCGCGCGCGATCCACAGCAGGCCGGTGACGGTAAGCGCCGGAATCGTCATCACGATCAGCTTGACCGCGAGTTCCAGGCCGAACAGCCGTTCCAGCGGGACGATCAACAGGTCGATCCCGAGGTTGCCGATCAGCTGCCAGCGAAAATCATACCATTCGCGCAGATGCGGGTGCGTCCCGATCGCCAGCTGGACCCGGTAGCGCCCCATATGCCCCGGCAGGTCGACGAGCGGCGGAATCGTCGGCCACAGCAGCGGCACGACCGCGGCCAGCGCCATCGCGACCACGAACCCCCGCGTCTGCCACCAATGCAAGCGTTGGAAAGGTTCGTCGTTCACCCGTGTACCAATACAGCATCATTGCCAGCCAACGCGATAGAGGCGCAGTCTCGTACCGCGCAAGGGGAGACGCTGAAATCCCCGCGGCGTGACGCCCGATTGGAGCAGGGTGGCCAAGCTGCGCGGGTAGCGGTGGGTCACGTCGATCTCTCCGAAATCGCCGGGGCAGAAGGCGACGTAGCGCACCTTCCATTCGCGTGCGATCACGGCGCTCCGGTCAGGAGCTCCGAGAAAATACCGGTACATCGCCATGTTGCCGCGATCGTTTCGGTGATAGCCCGCCCCGACCGTCGCCATCCGCGTTGCCCCTGTCATGAAGGCGGCAATGCTGGTCGGCGCCATGACGACGCCCGGCGGATAGCGATCAACCGAACGCCACGCCGCGCCCGTGTTGCAAAAGGCCCGGGCCGGAACCGGGGTGAGGTATTCCGCGGGACGGCCGCCGAGGCGGCTCAGAGCCTTTTCTATCAGCACCGGTGCGCCGTACCAGCCCATGCCCGCGCACGTCACCCATGCGCCGATCAGCAACGATACATTTGGCGGTCGGCGATGCCGTGCCGCCAGGATGACACCGGCGAGCAACGGTGCGCTGAGCGGCGTACCGACATAGGTGCCGCGCACCTGCGCCAGCGTGATGAGGCCCGACGCCGCCACCACCGATGCGAGCGGCGCCCACTGCCGCCACGCCCGCGGTGCGTGCCACGCGACCCAGCCCGCGCCGAGCATACCGATGAGCATCAGGCCGCCCAGCTGCATCTTGCGGCCCAGCGATACCTGCTCAAAGATTCCGTTCGCCTCGTCGATATGCGGTATGAATTCGCGCAGCAGGAACGGATCGACCTGGCCGTAGGGGCCGGCCAGACAGGCAGGATAGATCGTCAGGATCGCCGCCAGCGTAGCCGCCCCCGCCGCGCTGCCGATGCCTGCCCGCCACGGCCGGCTGCGGAGCGCGGGGGTCGCCAGTGCCAGCAGGCCGAGCACGCCCGCGCCCGCGAAGGTCGCGTTGGAAGTGGCCGGAGTGAAGGCATCACATAGTGAGGCACTCCACAGCGTTGGCCGCAGAAACAGGACAAACGGCGCGGTCGTCGCGCCAAGGCCCAAAGCCACACCTGCCAGCCGCGTCCGTTCGTGATCTCCGCGCACTATCCAGAAGACGAAGAGCACGCCAACGAGTGCGGCGAGCTGTGGCACCGTTTCCAGGCCGACGACGAGACTGAGCGCGATGCCGCCGCCTGCGACTGTACCCGAGGCGAGGGTGGCGCTGCGCATGGCCGCCAGCACCGCAATTTCGATGAGAACGACCTGCAGCGCGTGGTGATCAATCCGGCCAGGCGCGAAAACGGTGGTGCCGGGATAGGCCAGTGCGCCAAGCACGACCGCGATCATCGCGGCCTCCGCACCCCATAGCCGACGGCCGATGCGAGCGGAAAAGTATAGGTGCATCGCGAACAGCAGTGCGGGATAGGCAAGGATCGCGATCAGTTCCGCTTCATGCCGTCCAAGCAGCGGCGTGAAGCCCAGGATCAGCGCAGCGATGCCAAAATCATTGACCCGCGACCAGTGCATCGGCGCGCCCAGCGGCGGCGCCATGCGATATTGCGCCCAGTCATTGATACCTTGGCCCGCCAGCCAGTCGCGCACCTGCGCCAGCCGCATCATGTCGTCTGGATCGGGCTGGATCAGCTGCGACAGGTTGGGCCAGTCCTGGATCGCCCACGACAGCGATAGCGCGAGCGCGAGTAGGCCCGCAAGCAGCAGATCCCGGCCTATCGTCGATGGCGCCCGCCGTGCCCCGGAGTGGGGCGCGATCGACTGGAGTTGCATGCTCGGCTCCCCTTTTTCCGTCCTGGGCGTAGCGCGGGCTTGGTTAACCATTCTTTGTCGCCTCCACCGGTAACACGGCGTCGAGGAGGATTTGCCTTGATCGCGCTGCCGCTACCCATCGCTTCCGAGGGCCGGTCTCCGGTGCTTGCGACGGCATCCATCGAACTGTCGATCGTCATGCCCTGCCTGAACGAGGCAGAGACCCTGGCGCTGTGCATCCGCAAAGCAAATGCGTTCCTGTCGTCGAGCGGGATCGCTGGCGAAATCGTCATCGCCGACAACGGATCGACTGACGGATCGCGCCAGATCGCCAACGCGATGGGTGCGCGGCTGATAGGGGTTGAGGCGCGGGGCTATGGCGCTGCGCTGATGGGTGGAATCAGCGCGGCGCGGGGGCGATTCGTCATCATGGGCGATGCCGACGACAGCTATGATTTCCTGAACCTAATGCCGTTCGTCTCGGCGCTGCGCGATGGCGGCGCGCTGGTAATGGGCAATCGTTTTCAGGGCGGCATCGCACCTGGTGCAATGCCGCCGTTGCACCGCTACGTCGGCAATCCGGTGCTGAGTTTCCTGGGGCGTCGGTTTTTCGATGCCAAGGTCGGCGACTTTCACTGCGGCCTGCGCGGATTCGATCGCGCCGCCATTCTCGGATTGGGGCTGCGATCGTCGGGCATGGAATTCGCCAGTGAAATGGTGGTGAAGGCGATGCTGCACCGCCTGGACGTGCGCCAAGTCGCAACGACCCTGTCCACCGACGGCCGCACGCGCCGGCCACACCTGCGTACCTGGCGAGACGGCTGGCGGCACTTGCGGTTCCTGCTGACCTATGCGCCACGCTTCCTGTTCGTCTATCCGGGCGTTGCCGCGGCAACGGCGGGGATCGTCGGCGTCGGCGTGCTGGCAACCGGTCAAGTCGCGCTCGCCGGGGTGGAGCTGAGCGCGACGACGATGCTGTTCGTGGCGATGGCAACGCTGTTGGGCAGCCAACTGATCGGTTTCGGCATCCTGGCGCGGCTCTATGGCGTGGCGAGCAACCTGTGGCCCACGAGCGACTCGGTGGAGCGATTTCGCCGCGGCTTCAGTGTTGAGCGGGGGTGCATCGCGGGGTGCTTGCTGTTCCTGATCGGGCTGATCGGCATCGCGGCGCTTATCGCCATTTGGGGCAGCGCGGGGTTCGGCCCGATGGAGCCGGTCCGGCTGATGCGCTGGGCAATCCCCAGCATGCTCGCGACCGTACTGGGCGTACAGACGGTGTTCACCAGCTTCCTGATTGGCCTGATCGACAGCCGCCAGGAATGAGGATTCGATCTGTCCGGTCCCCGGCCGGTTGAGATCGTGTTCGCGCCTGCCCGGGTGGCGTTCAGCGCGACAGCACGGTCACGAAATGCAGCCCGCGGTCGAACAGCCAGCTGAAGGGGCGCGGATAGAGTGCCAGCCGGGTGCCGAAGCGCGTCGTCTCCAGCTCCAAGGCCTGCCACATCCGCGTCCATTCGCGTCCCGACAGGTAGTTGTAGGGCAGCCGAACGCCGTGCGCGGCGTTGCCGACCCAGTCCATGAAGCGCAGCGTCAGATTGGCGGCGATCCCATCGCGCAGATGGTCCTTGACGATGACCACTGGCGCAACCCGCGCGATCTCCGCCAGCACCAGTGCTGGATTGTCGGTGTGGTGGAGCACGTCGACGACGATCGCAGCGTCGAAGCTGTTGTCGGGGAAGGGGATATGCTCGCCATCGAAGGCGGTCACCGGAATGGCGGTGCCGCGACGGACAAGCACATCAATTCCCTCGATTCGCACGTCACGGCGCAGGTCCATGACCAGCACGGCAAGGTCGCCGGAGCCGCAACCGACATCGAGCACCCGCGCACCGTGCGGCAGCCGTTCTGCGATCACAGCCGCTAGGCGCCGCACGCGGCGGCCGAACACCAATTTGTTATGGACTTCGCCTAGCACGCGCTTGCTCCCGTTGATCCCGCTTCAGACTGACAGCACAAGGTCAACGATTGATTAATTCGCCGCTATCGGTCGCGGCGCCCCAGCAGGCGCAGGCGCAGGGCCTGCAATTTGATGAAGCCGGCGGCATCGCGCTGGTCGTAGGCGCCCTGATCGTCCTCGAACGTCACGACTTTTTCCGAATACAGGCTGTTGGGCGATTTGCGGCCGGTGACGTGGACGCCGCCCTTGTACAATTTCAGCCGCACCGTGCCGGCGACCTTGGCCTGGCTGTGGTCGATCGCGGCTTGCAGCATCTCGCGCTCGGGGGAGAACCAGAACCCGTTGTACAGCAATTCGGCATAGCGCGGCGCCAGTTCGTCCTTCAGGTGCGCGGCGCCGCGATCCAGCGTCAGTTGTTCGATCGCGCGGTGGGCGAGGTGGAGGATGGTGCCGCCCGGCGTCTCGTACATGCCGCGGCTCTTCATGCCGACGAAGCGGTTCTCGACCAGGTCGAGCCGGCCGATGCCGTGGGTGCGGCCAAGGTCGTTGAGCCTGGCGAGCAAGGTCGCGGGGCTCATCCCCTCGCCGTTCACCGCCACCGCATCGCCGCGTTCGAAGTCGATCGTGATCGTCTCCGGCGCGTCCGGCGCGTCTTCGGGACGGACGGTGCGCGAGAAGACGTATTCGGGGACTTCCTCCCACGGGTCTTCGAGCACGCGGCCTTCGGACGAGGTGTGGAGCAGGTTGGCGTCGGTGGAGAACGGCGCTTCGCCACGCTTGTCCTTGCTGATCGGAATCTGGTGGCTTTCGGCGAATTCGATCAGGCGGGTGCGGCTGGTGAGGTCCCATTCGCGCCACGGCGCGATCACCTTGATATCGGGTGCGAGCGCGTAATAGCCCAGTTCGAAGCGGACCTGGTCGTTGCCTTTGCCGGTGGCGCCGTGGCTGACCGCATCGGCACCGACCGCGCGGGCGATCTCGATCTGGCGCTTGGCGATCAGCGGCCGGGCGATCGAGGTGCCGAGCAGGTACAGCCCTTCGTACAGCGCGTTCGCCCGCATCATCGGGAAGACGTAATCGCGGACGAATTCTTCGCGCAGGTCGTCGATGAAGATATGTTCGGGCTTCACACCCATCAGCTGCGCCTTGGCGCGGGCCGGCTCCAATTCCTCGCCCTGGCCCAGATCGGCGGTAAAGGTGACGACGTCGCACGCGTAATTCTGTTGCAGCCATTTCAGGATGACCGAGGTGTCGAGGCCGCCGGAATAGGCGAGCACGACCCGCTTGATATCTTCGCGCATGGGAAATCCTTCAGGAGAGCCGACGGCGAGCGCGATATGCAAAGCGCACCCCCGGTGCAACCCTGGCGCATAACCGGGCGGGCGCGGGAACGCAGCGGAGGCCGCACGCATTCACCCGGCGTGCAGCGCGGGGCGGCTATCGCGCCCTGCATAACCATCAGGAGTATCAGGCCCGTGATCCGTCATCTCGTTCCAGCCGCCGCCGTGCTGGCCGCTGCCACCCTTGCCGTGCCCGCAGCGGCGCAGGAGACGCAAGGCTCCGCCGCGGCCAAATTCTCCAAGGAATTCGCCGCGTCGGACACCAATCACAATGGGGCGCTGTCGCTGGCCGAAGTGCAGGCGCGCACCGCGCACATGCGCCTGACGACGAAAGCATCCTCCAATCCGGCAATGGCGAAGAAGCTGGCGGGGCTGTGGTTCTCACGCGCCGATGCGAACCGCGACGGCAAGGTGACCGAACCGGAGGCACAGGCGCTGCTGACCGCGACCTTCGCCCGCTACGACGCCAACAAGGACGGCCGCATCGGCACGACCGAGCGCGCCGCGGCGAAGAAGTCGGTCGAGAAGGGCCGGTAAGACGCACAAAAATTGGCCCGGTGCGGGTTACGCACCGGGCCTGAGTAGCGTCCGCAGGAGGAACGTCTGGAGGGAGCGAAGCGGCGGTTCGCCGCTTCGCTCCCGAACTCGTCAATAATTGTAGGCGCGCTCGCCATGTTCGGCGATATCGAGGCCTTCGTGTTCGACTTCGGCGGTCGGACGCAGGCCGATCGTCTTGTCGAGCAGGATGAACAGCACCGCGGAGACGCCGCCCGACCAGACGAGGGTGATGACCACCGCCTTCAGCTGGGTGATGAACTGTCCCGCCATGTCATAGGCACCGGGAACCGCCGGGAACTTGGTGTAATCGATCCAGCCCTGGCCGCCGAGCGACGGATCGGCGACGATCGCGGTAGCAAGGGCACCCACGATGCCGCCGACGCAGTGGACGCCGAAGACGTCCAGGCTGTCGTCATAGCCCAGCTTGTTCTTCACCGTGGTGACGAAGAAGAAGCAGACGATCGATGCCGCGAAGCCGAGCAGGATCGACGTGACGGGCGATGCGAAGCCCGACGCCGGGGTGATCGCGACCAGGCCGGCGACGGCACCGGTCACCGCGCCCAGCAACGACGGCTTCTTGTGGACGATCTGTTCGATCACCGCCCAGGCGACCGCAGCGGCAGCGGTGGCGACATAGGTGTTGATGAACGCCACGCCCGTCACGCCGTTCGATTCCAGGTTGGAGCCGGCGTTGAAGCCGAACCAGCCGACCCACAGCAGGCTGGCGCCGATCATGGTCATGGTCAGCGAATGCGGTGCCATCGGCTCCTTCTTGAAGCCCAGGCGCTTGCCGACGACCAGGCAGCCGACCAACCCGGCGATACCGGCATTGATGTGGACCACGGTGCCGCCGGCGAAGTCGAGCGCGCCCAGCCCGTAGAGATAGCCGGAATCGGTCGACGCATCGGGCAGGAAGTCCGGGCCGGCCCAATACCACACCATGTGCGCGATCGGGAAATAGACGATCGTCAGCCAGGCGACGACGAACAGGATCAGCGGCGTGAACTTCACCCGTTCGGCGAACGCACCGACGATCAGCGCCGGGGTGATGCACGCGAAGGTCATCTGGAAACAGACGAACGCATATTCGGGGATGTACACGTTGTTCGAAAAGGTCGCCGCCATCGTCGTGGCGTCGACGCCCTTCAGGAACGCCTTGGACAGGCCGCCGAAGAAGTGGTTATCGCCACCGCTGGTGAAGGCCATCGAATAGCCCCAGCTGACCCAGACCAGCGACGCCACGCAGACGATCATCAGCACCTGCATCAGCACGCTCAGCATGTTCTTGGTGCGGACGAGGCCGCCGTAGAACAGCGCCAGGCCCGGCACCGACATCATCAGCACCAGCACCGACGCGATCAGCATCCAGGCCGTGTCGCCCTTGTTGACCATGCCCGCCATCGCGGCGGCGTCCGGTGCCTTGATCGGCCCTGTGGCCTGTGCCCATGCCGGCATCGCCGCGAGCGTGAGGGCGCCGAGCCCCAGCGCGCCCGCGACCTTCATCGCTTGCTTCATATCGACCCCCTTGAAAGCCCCGCTCGACGCCCCGCTCACAGGGCCGTCTCGTCGGTTTCGCCGGTGCGGATGCGCACCGCTTGTCCCACGTCCAGCACGAAGATCTTGCCGTCGCCGATCGCGCCGGTGTTGGCGGCTGCCTGAACCGCTTCTATCACACGGTCGGCGACGTCGGTGGCGCAGACTACCTCGATCTTGATCTTGGGCACCATATTGGTGCTGTATTCGGCCCCGCGGTAGATTTCGGTCTGGCCCTTTTGCCGGCCGAAACCCTTTACCTCGGTGACCGTCATCCCCGCGACGCCAACGGCGGTGAGCGCTTCGCGCACCTCGTCGAGCTTGAACGGTTTGATGATGGCGATGACTAGTTTCACGCCGCCCCCCTTGTTCGGTTTGTCCCGACAGAGTGACTAGCAACGATCGTGCCAGACGCGGCACGTCGTGCCCGAGGCCGTATAGAAGGTTAACGAGTCGTAAAAATCAGGCAGACTTCGCGTCCTGCCCGATTCTTGGGCAGCGTCACGCGGCGACGATCGCCTGTGCTGCCGCCAGATCGTCCGCATCGACCATCACGCGCACCGGGATCAGCAGCCAGCTGCCGTCGCCGATCGATGCCTCTCCATCGAACGCGATCGCGTCGATGCCTTCGCTGTCCAGGCGGCCGATGATGATGTGTGCGAGATTGCGGTCGAACCGCCCGAGTTCGACGAACGCCATCAGTCCTCCGGCCCCAATTCGGGGTCCAGATCGCGGGGCCGCACGAACCGGGTCAGCTGCGCGGCGCCTGCGCGCGTGTCGCCCCAACGATCGCCCACGCCGAGTTCGGCGAGCGTCGCAGTCGGGTATTTCTCCTCGACTGCACAGCGCAGCGGCCCGCCGTCGCCCGCCAGCATCAGCACCAGATCCTCCAGCCCCGGATTGTGCCCGACCATCAGCACCCGCGCATGCGCTTCCGCCAGATCGTGCACCACGTCGAGCAGCATGGCGGCCGACGCGAGATAGATGCGGCGATCCCACTCCGGGGCGAGGGCGGCGCCATAGCCTTCGGCGATGCCCTCCAGCGTCTCGACCACCCGCATCGCGGGGGAAGCGACGACATGGTCGAACACCAACCCTTCGTCGCGCATGTGCCGGCCCATCGCGGCGGCGGCGCGCTTGCCCTTTGGGTTCAGCCGTCGATCGAAGTCGCGCGCGGCCATGTCGTCCCAGCCCGACTTGGCATGGCGCAGCAGCGTCAGCGTCTTCATGGGCGTATGTTCCCTAAGATCAGGGGAGTTCGATCAGGTGAAGTGCGATCAGGTGAGGTGCGCGGGGTCATGCCCCAAGTGCTGCGCAATGGAAAGCCGCGCCTCCACCCGCGCGACCGCTTCGTCCAGGGTGACGCGCGCGATGCCGACGCCGGGGGGAAACGCGTCGAGATAGCGCGACGGCATCGCGGCCGAAAGCAGCACGAAGGCGCCGCGATCGTCGGCGCGGCGGATCAGCCGCCCGAACGCCTGCGCCAGCCGCGCGCGGACGATGCGGTCGTCATACGCCTTGCCCCCGCCCGCCAGCTTGCGCGCGGCGTGCAGCACCGTCGGCTTGGGCCACGGCACCCCTTCCATCACCACCAGGCGCAGCGAATGGCCGGGCACGTCCACGCCGTCGCGCAACGCATCGGTGCCGAGCAGCGAGGCATGCGGATCGTCGCGGAAGATATCGACCAGCGTGCCGGTGTCGACCGGATCGACATGCTGGGCGTGTAGCGGCAGCCCTTCGCGCGCTAGCCGATCGGCGATCCGTCCGTGGACGCCGCGCAGGCGGCGGATCGCGGTGAACAGGCCCAGCGTCCCGCCGCCACTGGCCACGATCAGCCGGGCATAGGCGTTGGCGAGCGCGCCGACATCGCCGCGCGCCACGTCGGTGACGATCAGCACTTCGGCATGATCGGCATAGGCGAAGGGCGACGGCGCCTCGAAATGCCTGGCTGCGCGCGCCAGATGCGGCGCGCCGACCCGCGCCTCCGCCGTGGCCCAGTCGCCCCCCGCGGTGAGCGTCGCGGAGGTGACGAGCGCGCCGTGCGCGGGTTTCAGGACGATCTCGGCAAACGGGCGCGTGGGATCGAGCCAGCGGCGGTGCAGGCCGATGTCATATTCGCGGCCCTCGACCCGGTCGACCGCCAGCCAATCGATGAAGTCGGGATCCGCCGGCCCGCCGATCCGCGCGAGCAGCGCCAGCCAGGCCGCGACGGTTTCCGCGCGCCAGCCGATCGACGCGATCGCGCCTTCGATCCGGGCGCGGGCGGCGCCGTCCATCCAGTCGGGTGCTTCAGCCAGCACCGCCTCCAGCCGCCGCCCCAACGTGACGAGCGGGCGCACCAGCGCATCGAGCGCCGCGGCGGCGGGCGCGGCGGCGTCGATCAGCTCCGGCGTCGGCTCCGCCAGTTCGGTCTCCAGACCGTAGCCGGCGTCGCCGGGCTGTTCGGCGCGCGCGTAGGTGAGGCCGCGAACGGCCGCGAGCAGCGTTTCGACCGCGCCGAACGGCTGCCCTTCGGCGACCCGTGCCAGCCACCCCTCGGTGGCAAGGGCGCGGGCGGCGTCGACCGCGTCGGCGATGGCGCGGCCGCCGCCTTCGTCATAGCTGGCGACGTCGGACAGCCGCGCCTGAAGCCCGCGCCGCCGGCCGCGTCCGCCGGCTTCGGGCCCCAGAATCCAGCGGCGCAGCTCGATCGTCTCGCTGCCGGTCAGCGCGGTGCCGAACATCGCGTCGGCGGCGTCGAACAGGTGATGCCCCTCGTCGAAGACATAGCGGGTCGGCCGCGTTGCCGTCTCTCGGCCGCGCGCGGCGTTGACCATGACGAGAGCGTGGTTGGCGATGACGATATCGGCGTCCGCACTGGCGCGGGCGGCGCGCTCGATGAAGCATTTGCGGTAATGCGGGCAGCCGGCATAGACGCATTCGCCGCGCCGGTCGGTGAGCGCGGCGGGGCCGTTGCGGCGGAACAGCGTCGGCAGCCAGCCCGGCAGGTCGCCGCCGACCATGTCGCCATCGGCGGTATAGGCGCCCCAGCGCGCGACCAGTTGCGCCAGCACCGCGGCGCGCCCCTGAAACCCGCCTTGCAGGGCATCTTCCAGGTTCAGCAGGCACAGGTAATTCTCGCGCCCCTTGCGCGTCACGACCTTGGCCTTGCGCACCGCCGCATCGGGAAACAGGCGCGCGGTTTCCTGCGCCAATTGGCGTTGCAACGCCTTGGTAAAGGTCGACACCCACACCGCGCCGCCGGCCTGCTCCGCCCAGAGCGATGCGGGGGCGAGATAGCCCAGCGTCTTGCCGATGCCGGTCCCGGCCTCCGCGAGCACCATGTTGGGTGCGTCGCGCGTGGCGCGCGGCTGGAACGCGTCGGCAGCGGCGGCGGCATAGGCGCGCTGGCCGCTGCGTTCCTCCGCGCCGTCGCCGGTGAGGGCGGTCAGGCGCGCGAGCGTGTCGGCGGGATCGATGGCCAGGGTGCGCGGGGCGGGACGGGGGGCGTGTTCCTCCCATTCGGGCAGCGTGCCGAACAGCCAGCGTTCGTGCTCGCGCGGCCTGGCGATCCGCTCGACCAGTGCCGGCGCCCAGGGCCAGCGCAGCCGGTGGAGCGCCTGCGCCGTCGTCCATGCGCCCGCGCGCTCCGCCCAATCGGGGTGCGTCGTCGCGGCCAGCAGTGCCTTGGCCGCGTCGCGCAGGAAGGTCGCGACCTGCGCATCGTCCTCCGGCGCGGCCAGCCCGGTGCTGCGTGCCAGGCCGCGCGGCGTCGGCGCCATGAAGTGTGCGGGCCGCAGGAAGGCGAACAGTTCGAGCAGGTCGAGTCCGGAGAGGTCTGCATAGCCGAGCCGCTGGCCGACCAGCGGGGCGTTCAGCAGGATCACGGGCGTTTCGGCGGCGATGCGGATTGCCTCCCCACGCCCGATCGCCCGCGTATCGTCGGCGGTCGCGATCCAGATGCCGGCATGGCTGGCGTGCAGCGCGGGATACGGGAGATCGGGCACGGCGATGGTCTAGCGGAACGGACGGGAAACAGGAATATGGTGTCGCCTTCGCCGGTCTGAACGCAACGGCGCGCCGCAAGCCATTCCTACAACAGCAGATCCTGCGCGCTCGGCCGGCCGACGCGACCGCCGCCGCTGCGCCGGTCGAACTCGGCCTGGGCGGTGAAGCGGACGTCCGGGTCGCGGTCGCTGAGGAAGCCCATCAGCGATTCATGCTCGATCTCGCGCCAGTCCTTGCCGCGATCGGGGCCGTAGCGGACGCGCGGCAGCAGGCCCGGCGTGCGCGACCATTCGATCAGCTGCGCCACGCTGGCTTCGTTGAGCATGTCGCGGACGTGGAAGGCGGTGACATAGGCGTCGGGAAAGGCCCGGTGGGCGGGCAGGCCGCGATCATGGTCCATGCCCGCGGGTTGCCGCCAATAGCGCAGCACCTGGTTCGAATAGCCCGGACTGTCCGGCCACAGCCGCAGCGCGCATTTCCAGGTGCAGATCCAATCCGCATTGCGCGTCAACGCCGGCGTGCAGAAATGCTGTTCGAATTCAGAGCGATGCGCGGCGAGTGCGATGCGACGCGGCCACGGATCGAGCACCTGGCGCGCGCAATCCATAAACCACGGTGCGTCGGCCACATCCTGATCCCGGATATGGTGGATCGCCATCGTCACCGGCGGGATGCTCCGCCCCGGATTGACGAGCAGGCTGCCGCCGTCTCCGTACACATCCCAGCGGCCATCCGCGCCGAGCGCCACGTCCTGCCAGCCGATCTCACACACCCCGTGCGCGGGCGGGGCGTTGCCGGTGGTTTCCAGGTCGACGACGCGAACGATCTGGGGCTGGGTCTTGGAGGGCGTATGCATCTGTCTTATCTGGGGATTTCCGCGCCGGAAAACGAGATGCCGCTGCGCGCCAGATGGCCGGCGATGGTGTCGAGCAGGCGGCCCAGCCCGGCGCGGTCGGTCGCTTCCGCGCGCAGCGTCAGCGCCCCTTCGGTGTTCGATGCGCGCAACAGCCACCAGCCGTCCTCGGTGGTCACGCGCGCGCCGTCGAGGCGGTTCACGTCGGCGCCTTCGTCCTCCAGCCGCGCCAGGACTTCGTCCACCACGTTGAATTTGCGCGCATCTTCGACGGGCAGGCGGATTTCCGGGGTCGATACCAAAGTCGGCATTTTGCCGCACAAGGCGGCCAGCGAGCCGCCCGACAGGTGCAGCGCGCGGATCAGCTGGACCGCGGCGAAGGGCGCATCGTCATAGCCGCCATGCGCGCCGCCGAAGAAGATGTGCCCCGACATCTCGCCCGCCAGCGGTGCGTCGTGGGCGTGCATCGCCTCCTTCATCAGGCTGTGCCCGGAGCGCGCCATCACCGGTTTCCCGCCGAGCGCCGCGATGCGATCGAAGAGCGTGCGGCTGGCTTTCACGTCGCCGACGATCGCGGCGCCGGGATGCGCGGCCAGTACCGGGCCGGCGAGGATGGCGAGCAATCGATCGCCCCAGACGATCGTCCCCTGCCCATCGACCACGCCGATCCGATCGCCGTCGCCGTCGAACGCCACGCCGAAATCGAGCGATTTTTCCCGGACCAGAGCCTGTAAATCGCGTAAATTCGCAGGAATCGTCGGGTCGGGGTGATGATTGGGAAAATTTCCGTCGATTTCTGCGAAAATTACATGGTGTTCTCCGGGCAGCTGCGCGGTCAGCGCCAGAATGGCCGGACCGGCCGCACCATTGCCGCAATCCCAGCCGATCCGGTAACTGCCGCCGGCATAGCCCGCCATCAATCGCCCGACATAGCGATCGAGCAGATCGGCATCCGTGACGCTGCCTGCGCCATCTCCCCGGCCCCCATCCTGCCCCTCGCTCCAATCACCGGCGGCGGCGAGGCGGGCGAGATCGCGGATGTCGTCGCCGAAGAAGGACCGGTGGCCGAGCACCAGTTTAAAGCCGTTGTCGCCGGGCGGGTTGTGGCTGCCGGTGACCTGGACCGCGCCGTCCACTTCCAGCACCTGTTCGGCGAAATACAGCATCGGCGTGGGACCGATGCCGATGCGGACCACGTCGATGCCGCCCGCCGTCAGCCCGTCGACCAGCGCGGCCTCCAGCATCGGCGAGGTCAGCCGCCCGTCGCGCCCGACGGCGACGCGCGTGCCGCCGGCGTGGCGGACCCGGGTGGCGAAGCTGCGCCCGATCGCGCGGGCGTCTTCGGCGTCCAGCGTTTGGCCGACCGTGCCGCGCACGTCATATTCGCGCAACGCCGCCGGATGGATGACGTGACTCAACCCGCGCGGCGCAGCAGCAGATCGCGCGCGGCATTGGCGCGGCCGGCCAGATCGGCGGAGCCGCCGCGATCGGGGTGGACATCCGCCAGCAAGCGGCGGTGCGCGGCGCGGATCGCGTCTTCGTCCGCACCCGCCGACACGCCGAGCAAGGCGCGCGCGTCCCGCTCCGCGCTTCGCCCAATGGGAGCGCGGGTCGATTTGCGCATGAACACCCATACCGCCCAGATCGCGGCGATGGCGACGATCCATTTCACGCCGCGAACCCCGGCAGCGGCGCGGCGGACGGTGGCGGTTCGGGAAGCGACAGCGCGGCCATCATCTCACGCAATTCCTGCCGCGCGGCGACATGGCCCAGGCCCATCGCGCCGAACGCCTTGGAATCGATCATCGTCAGCCCGGCGGGAAACAATTCGCGGTAGATCACCCGCTCGCCGAGGCCGGGGATGATGCGAAAGCCGACGCGCTTGGCCAATTGCCCCAGCGCATCCGACACCCGGCGCATGTTGCGCGCCTCGACATATTGCAGGCGGTTGCGCAGCACGACCCAGTCGATCGTCGTCCCGTCGGCGCGCGCGCGCTGCTTGCGCACGTCCCAGATCAGTTCCGAATAGAAGCTGGGGCGTTTGACCTGATAGGTTTCGGGATCGACCTGCCCGATCAGATCGAAGTCGACGAAGCTGTCGTTGATCGGGGTGACGAGGGTGTTCGACAAGGCCGCGGCGGTGCGCGCGAAATAATCGTCGCGGCCGGGCGTATCGACGACCAGGAAATCGGCGTCGGCGGACAGATCGCGCCACAGCCCCTCGAACACGTCTTCGCTGATGCCGTCGTGCGTGGCGTGGACGGGCATCGGCAGCGCGGTGCCGGTGCGCTTGATCGTCTCCGCGCGATTATCCAGATAGCGGCCGACGGTGCGCTGGCGGTGATCGAGATCGAGGCAGGCGACGCGGTGGCCGCGCGCCGCCAGCGCGATCGCGACATGCACCGCCGTCGTCGATTTGCCGGTTCCGCCCTTTTCATTCGCGAAGACGATGACGTGGGGGCTGGACGCCGGAGTGGCGACGGCGCCGCCGCGTGCCGTCGCAGGCGTGGGGGAGGGCGCCGCGTTCGGTTCCTGGTTGATCGCATCCATGACCCTTCATAGAAGCCCGCGGGCGTGCAAACGAGGGGAAAATAGGGGTGTTGACGATCCGCGAGCTGGCGCCCCTGCGCGCCGCCATCGCTGGCCTGCGCGGCGACGGATCGCGCATCGCGCTGGTCCCCACGATGGGCGCGCTGCACGCCGGGCACATGGCGCTGATCGAAGCGGCGCGGCGGCCGGGCACGAAAGTGGTGGCATCGATCTTCGTCAACCCGCGGCAGTTCGGCGCGGGCGAAGACCTGTCGCGCTATCCGCGCAAGGAAATGGCCGACCTGACGATGCTGACCGATGCGGGGTGCGACATCGCGTGGCTGCCCGCGGTGGAGACGATGTATCCGGCGGGCTTTGCGACCAACGTATCGGTCGCAGGCGTCAGCGCCGGGTTCGACGGCGCGGCGCGGCCGGGGCATTTCGACGGGGTGGCCACGGTCGTCGCCAAATTGTTCAACCAGGTCGCGCCCGACGCGGCGTATTTCGGCGAGAAGGATTTCCAGCAGCTGGCGGTGGTGCGCCGGATGGCGCGCGACCTGGACCTGCCCGTCGAGATCGTCGGCGTGCCGACGCAGCGCGAGGACGACGGTTTGGCGATGTCGTCGCGCAACATCTACCTCGACGCGGACGAGCGCGCGCGCGCGGTGGCGCTGCCCCGCGCGCTGGGCATCGCGGCGCGGGCCATCGCGCGGGGGGGCGATGTCGCAGCTGCGCTGGCGGACGCGACGGCGATGCTGGTCGCGGCGGGCTTCGTGGTGGACTATGTCGCGCTGGCGGATGCGGAGACGCTGGTCGCGATCGGCGACGATCGGGTCGGCGGGGGATCGGGGGGCGATCGACCGGTCCGCCTGCTGGCCGCAGCGCGGATGGGGGGCACGCGGCTGATCGACAACATTCCGGTCCAGTGAGCGCCGTTAACCCGTTAACCATTTAGAGACACGCTTGAGTCCATATTGGTGTCGTCACGCTAGGTGACGGAGGCGACACATGGGCAACAGCCTGAAAAGCGCGCAGTTTCTGATGGAAAGCCGGATGGCGGATGCCGCCGCCGGCGACGTCAACGCGCTATACGACCTGGGCATTGCCTGTTCGATGGGCAGTGGCGAAAACGGCTGCGTCGACCTGATCGCTGCGCACAAATGGTTCAACCTGGCCGCACTGGCCGGCCTGGCCGCCGCGCAGGAAGCCCGCGCCGACGTGGCCGAGGACATGACCGCGCGCGAGATCGTCGAAGCCCAACGCCAAGCCCGCGCCTGGCTGAACGCCACGCGGCGCATGGCGGCTTAAGGATCTTTCATCCGAGCAAGCCGTCTGCCGCAAGCCGATTGTAAGCGGTGCGGATCGATGGTTCGTCGAACGCATTCTTATGCGCGCTCCAATCCCGTAATGCCGTGGATCACGATGTTCTGAGCAAGAACATCATCGGCAGCAGCGCAGCAGGCGTCGCGCGCGCGCGGCGATCCCCGCCCAAGAGCCGCGGGATCATGCGATCTCGCTTCGACGCACCGCAGCTATCGCCACCCGCTTCGCCAACGCTGCCTGTCGCCGTTCGCGGTGACGCGGGCCTGACGTACGGTCAGGTGGGGGTTTCGGGTTGCCGGGGCGCGGCGCGTGGGTGATGCTGACCGGATGACCGGGAAAGGATTGGCGATGCGATATTGGCTTGCTGCGGGGGCTTTGCTGGTAGCTCAGACCGGGGCTGCGCAACCGGTGTCCGAGCGCTCGATTCAGGTGACGGGGACGGGCGTCGTCCAGACGGTGCCGGACGTCGCGGTGATGGCGATCTTCCTGCGGGGCGAGGGGGTTACGGCCGATGCGGCGACGACGGACATTGCGGCCAAGCAGAAAGCCGTCGCGGGCGGGTTGGCGGGCGTGCTCGGCCCCGACACCCGGATCACGACGAGCAACGTGACGGTGATCGAGGCGCGCAGCGGCGCGTGCGCGGATGCGCGGGGCTATGGCAGCCAGCCACGGATGAGCACCGGCGACTGTGCGGTGGCGGGCTATATCGCGACGATGCAAACGGAAGTGCGCACGCGCGCCGTCGGCAAGGCGGCGACGGCGGCCGGGCTGGCGTCGCGCCTGGGGGCCAGCGATGCGCGGGTGCAGGGCTTCGTGTTGTCGGATCCGGCGGGCGCGCAGGCGCGGGCCAATGCGGCCGCGATCGAGGACGCGCGCCAGCGTGCCGCGGCGTTGGCGAAGGGGGCGGGGCTGCGGCTTGGGGCGATCATCGCGGTTCGCGACCAGGCGAGCTTCAACGCTGCCGCGTTCGACGCGTCGCTCGCGGCAGCCACCCCCGCCGCGCCGCCAGCGCCTCAGATGTCGCCCGTCGTGCTCGCCCTGACGCCCGCGCCGATCGAGACGCGGGGGCAGGTGTTCGTGACCTATGCCATCTCGCCGTGACGCTTCGGGCCTGCCAGCTCGGGTCGGACGGTTTCTCGACTTCGCTCCAAACGAACGGAGTGGGTCAGAGAGGCGGTCGAGGGCGACGAAGACTGTCCCTGACTATTCCGCTGCCTTTGCCGGTGCCTTCTTTGCGACCGGTTTCTTCTTCGCCGCTGGTTTTTTCGCGGCGGCTTTCGGCGCGGCCTTTTTCGTGACCTTCTTCTTGCCCTTGGGCGGAGCGGCGGCGGCGCGGTCGTCGATGAGTTGGGCGGCTTCTTCCAGGGTCAGGTCTTCGGGCTTGATTGTCTTCGGCAGGGTCGCGTTGGTCTCGCCGTCGGTGACATAAGGACCATAGCGGCCTTCCATCAGCTTCAGCTCCGCTTCGGTGCGCGGGTGCGCGCCGAGCACTTTGAGCGGTTCGCGCGCGGCGCCCCGCGCGGGGCGGCCACCCCCGGTGGCGGCTTCGGCGAGCTTCACCACCGCAGCGTTCATCCCCGTTTCGAACACCTCCGCGGTCGATTGCAGCCGGGCATATTTGCCCGCGTGCGCCAGATACGGGCCGTAGCGGCCGATCGAGGCGGTGATGTCCAATCCGGTTTCCGGGTGGGTGCCGACGGTGCGCGGCAGGCCGAGCAATTTGATCGCCCATTCCAGATCGAGGTCGATATCCTTGGGGATCGACGCGCGCTTTGCATCCTTGCCTTCGCCGAGCTGGATATACGGGCCGAAGCGCCCCGACTTGCGCTCCACCGGCAGGCCGGTGGCGGGGTCCTTGCCCAGCGATTCGGGGCCGGCATCGTCGCCTTCGCCGCCCGGCTGCGCAAAGCGGCGGGTGAATTTGCACTCCGGGTAATTGGAGCAGGCGATGAACGCGCCGAACTTGCCGCCGCGCAGCGCCAGCTTGCCCCCCCCCGCATTGGCCCCGCAATTGGGGCACAGCCGCGGATCGGTGCCGTCGGCCTTGTCGGGGAACAGATAGGGCGCGAGGAACGTGTCCAGCTCCGCGGTGATCGCCGACGGCTGCTGCTCCATCACTTCGGAGGTGCGCGGCTTGAAATCGCGCCAGAAGGCTTCGAGCACCGCCTGCCACCCGGCGCGGCCGCCGGAGACGTCGTCCAGCTCCTCCTCCAGCTCCGCGGTGTAATCGTAGCCGACGTATTTCTGGAAGAAGCGTTCGAGGAACGCGGTGACCAGCCGGCCGCTTTCCTCCGCGAAGAAGCGGTTTTTCTCGACGCGCACATAGGCGCGGTCCTTCAGCGTCTTGATGATCGAGGCGTAGGTGGAGGGGCGGCCGATGCCGAGTTCCTCCATCCGCTTGACCAGCGAGGCTTCGGAAAAGCGCGGCGGCGGCTGGGTGAAATGCTGTTCGGCGTCGACCCCTTGCCTGGCGGGCGCATCGCCCTCGCGCATGCGGGGCAGGCGGCGGGCTTCCTCGTCGCCCGAATCGTCCGACCCTTCTTCGTACAGCGCGAGATAGCCGGGGAAGAGGACGACCTGGCCGGTCGCGCGCAGGGTGTGGCGGCCGGTGCCTTCGCTCAGCTCCACCGTCGTGCGCTCCATCCGCGCCGACGCCATCTGCGATGCCAGCGCGCGCTTCCATATCAGGTCGTACAGCCGGGCGTGATCGCCGGAGCCCGCCTTGTCGCGGCCGAAATCGGTCGGGCGGATGGCTTCGTGCGCTTCCTGCGCATTCTTGGCCTTCGTCTGGTACAGGCGCGGCTTGTCCGGCACGTAGCTGGCGTCGTAGCGATTGGCGACCGCCAGGCGCGCGGCGGAAATCGCCGATCCGTCCATCTGCACGCCGTCGGTGCGCATGTAGGTGATCGCGCCATCCTCATACAGCGCCTGCGCGATGCGCATCGTGTGATCGGCGGAAAAGCCCAGCTTGCGCGCCGCTTCCTGTTGCAGGGTCGAGGTGGTGAAGGGCGGCGGCGGGTTGCGCGTGGCCGGCTTGGTCTCCACCGACTGGACGGAGAAGCGGCCCTCCTCGACCGCCTGCTTGGCGCGCAGCGCGTCGCCTTCGTTGCCGATCGACAGGCGATCCAGCTTGCGGCCGTCCCATTGCACCAGCCGCGCGGTGAAGGGCGTGCCGTCATGCTCCAGCCGGGCGATGACCGACCAATATTCCTGCGCCCGGAACGCTTCGATCTCGCGCTCGCGCTCGACGATCAGGCGCAGCGACACCGATTGGACGCGGCCGGCCGATTTCGCGCCGGGCAGCTTGCGCCACAAGACCGGCGAGAGCGTGAAGCCGACGAGATAATCGAGCGCGCGGCGGGCGCGGTAGGCGTCGATCAGGTCGGTATCCAGCTCGCGCGGGCGCTTCATCGCCTCCAGAATCGCGGGTTTGGTGATCGCGTTGAAGGTGACGCGCTCGACCTCCTTGGGCAGCGCCTTGCGCGCGCGCAGCACTTCGCGGACGTGCCAGCTGATCGCTTCGCCCTCGCGATCCGGATCGGTGGCCAGGATCAGGCGATCGGCGGTCTTGGACAGATCGGCGATCGCCTTGAGCTGTTTGGCCTTGTCGGCGTAATTTTCCCATTCCATCGCGAACCCGTCATCGGGATTCACCGATCCGTCGCGCGGCGGCAAATCGCGGACATGGCCGTAAGAGGCCAGGACGCGGTAGTCCGAGCCGAGATATTTCTCGATGGTCTTCGCCTTCGCGGGCGATTCGACGATGACAAGCTGCATGGCGTTGCTAAAGCATCCTTACGTGTACGCGCGAGGGTGGGGGCACCGGACGAGGCGCGTCAAGCCGGGAGCCCGGCATCGCGCAGTTCGACCGCGCGGGCGAAGACGGCTTCGAACATCGCGGTCGTCAGGCGGCCGGTGTTCTGGTTGTAGCGCGAGCAATGGTAGCTATCGATCAGGATGCGGCCATCGGGCATGACGTGTTCCGCCAGATGGCCGAAGCGCGCCTTTGGCAACCGGCCGCCGAGCACCTTCACCGCCGATTGGTGGGCGATCTGGCCGAGCGCCACGAAGATGCGGGCGTTGGGCAGCACGCCGGCCTGCCCCTCCAGAAACGGGCGGCAGGTGCGGATTTCCTCCGGCGTGGGCTTGTTCTGCGGCGGCAGGCATTTGACCGCGTTGATGATGATCGCGCCGTCGAGCGCGAGATCGTCCTCCGGCGTGGCGGCATAGGTGCCGCTGGCCAGCCCATATTTCGCCAGCGTATCGAACAGCAGCTGGCCGGCGTAATCGCCGGTGAACGGCCGACCGGTGCGATTCGCGCCGTGCTTTCCGGGAGCGAGGCCGACGATCGCCAGCCACGCCTGACGATCGCCGAAGGCGTTGACGGGGGCGTTCCACCAATCCGAATATTCGGCGCGCAATTCCTGACGGAAGGCGACGAGGCGCGGGCAGCGCGGGCAATCGAGGGGCGGTTCGGTCTCGGCGATGGGAGAGGGTGCGAAGATCATGCCCGCGCGGTAGTGTGCCGCGATGGCGGCGACAACCTGTGCTCTGACGACCCATGCCATTACGACCCGTGATCCTGTGGGCGGTGCGTCGATCTATGCGGTGGGTCTGGGGTCGAACGTGCGCGGCGTTCATGGCGCGCCCGAGCGGATGCTGGCGGCCGCGCTGGCGCGGATCGGCGGCGTGGTGGCGGTATCGCCGACGCTGCGCAGCGCGCCGCTGGGCCCGTCGCGGCGGCGCTATGCCAATGCGGTGGCGCTGATCGAGAGCGACGAGGCGCCGCCGGTGCTGCTGGCCCGGCTGAAGCGGATCGAGCGCGCGTTCGGGCGACGGCGCGGGCGGGTGTGGGGGGCGCGGGTGATCGACCTAGACATCATCCTGTGGTCCGGCGGGATCTGGGCTGATGGAGTGCTGACCGTGCCGCATGCGGCGTTTAGGGAGCGCGCGTTCGTGCTGCGCCCGCTCGCGCTGCTGGCGCCGCGGTGGCGCGATCCGTTGAGCGGGCGGACTATGCGCCAATTGGCCCACACGGTTGACCGCCCGCGCCCGCGCTCCTAGGTCGGCGCCAGCGATGCGTGGGGTCCGTAGCTCAGTCGGTAGAGCAAGCGAC
>DASTLZ010000068.1:0-5599 GCA_035714425.1 Sphingomonas sp. | reverse complement strand
TGGGCTATGTCGGGGCGAGCGGCGCCAGCGACGCGGCGGCGCTGGCGTTCGCGCAGTTCCAATCGGCGGACAATATGACGGACCGGCAGGGCGCGATGACGGTGCTCGCCAGCGGCGACAGCGCGGAGCGGGTGAAGGCGCTCGACGCGTTCTACGACCGGTATCGCGGCAATGGCCTGGTGCTGGACAAATGGTTCCAGACGCAGGCGCTGTCGGCGCGCGCCGATACCGCGGCGAAGGTCGCGGAGCTGGTACGGCACGCGGATTTCACGCTGGCCAACCCCAATCGCGCGCGCGCGGTGATCGGTGCGTTCGGGGTCAACCAGCGGGCGTTCCACGGGCTGGACGGCGGCGGCTATCGCTTCCTGGCGGATCAGCTGATCGCGCTCGACGCACTGAACCCGCAGACGGCGGCCAAGCTGCTGCCGCCGCTGGGCCGCTGGCGCCGGTTCGATCCGGCGCGGGCCGCACTGATGCGCGCCGAGCTGGAGCGGATCGTCGCGGTGCCGGGATTGTCGAAGGACACGTTCGAACAGGCGTCGAAAAGCGTGGACTGACGGCCGGCGCCGATCGGCGCTCGCGCCGCTATTGCTCGTCCTCGGGCGGCGGTTCGTCGTCAGGCGGGCGGCGATCATCGCTGCGGGGCGGGGGTTCGCGGTCGCGTGAGGGCGCGATCGAGACGCCGCCTTCGGGATCGACCTTCAGGTTGATGCCGAACCCTTCCAGGTCGCCGCTGAACGCGGAATTGCCTTCGTCGTCCCCGACGATCGCTTCGTTGTCGATCTGCTCCTCTATGACCGGCGCCGCGACGGGGGCGATGCCGAGTGCGGATTGCATGAAGCCGCGCCAGATGCGCGCGGGCACGCCGCCGCCGTGCAGGCCGGGATTGGGGCTGTTGTCGTCGTTGCCGACCCACACGCCGACGACCAGATCGCCGGCGAAGCCGATGAACCACGCGTCGCGGCTGTCCTGAGACGTGCCCGTCTTGCCATAGGCGGTCATCGTCAGCACCGCTTCGCGACCGGTGCCGCGCAGCGAGGAATTGAGCAGCGACAGCATGTTGCGGCGCACGTCTTCGGGAATGGTCGTCTGCCCGCCGGTCAGCGAAGCGAGCCACCCCTTCTCGTCCTCCTTCTCGATCCCGCGCGGCACGACCGGATAATGGCCCGCAGCGATGGCGCCATACGCCGCGGTGAGTTCGATCAGCGAGACTTCAGACGTGCCCAGCCCGATCGTGGCCTCGTTAGCGATGGGCGTTGAGATGCCAAGGTCGCGTGCCGCCTTGATGACCTGACGCACGCCGACCTGCTGGGTCAGCCGCGCGGCGGCGACGTTGGAGGAGCGGGCGAATGCGCGGGCGAGGCTGATCTGGCCGAGGTAGCGGCCGTCGTCGTTACGCGGTTTCCACCCGGCGATTTCGAGCGGGCTATCGTCGACGGTCGACGAGGGCGTCATCCCAGCGCGCATCGCGGCGAGATAGACGAACAGCTTGAACGTCGATCCCGGCTGGCGACGCGCCTGCGTGGCGCGGTTGAACGGGCTTTTCGCGTAATTACGCCCGCCGACCATCGCGACGATGCGGCCATCGGGGCGCATCGCGACCAGCGCGGCCTGCGCCTGACGCAGCCCGGCCGACGCGATGGTGCGTTCGGCGGCGCGTTGCAGGCGCGGATCGAGCGTGGTCTCGACCGTCGCCTCCGACTTGATCTCTCCGGCGTAATCGCGGGCGGCGGGCAGCACCCAATCGGCGAAATAGGTGCCGCTGGGCAGTGGATTGGAGCGCTGGGGCAGCACCCGCTGCGGCTGTACCGACAACGCCTGGCGGTGCGTCAGGAAGCCGGCCGATTCCATCGCGCCGACGACGATCGCCTGTCGCGCCCGCGCACCGGCGAGGTTGGAGGTGGGCGCGAGCCGTGACGGCGCCTTGACCAGCCCGGCCAGCATCGCCGCCTGGCCGATGTTCAGGTTTTCGGGCGCTCGGCCGAAATAATGCTTCGCCGCCGCGCTCAGGCCATAGACGTTGTCGCCGAAATAGACGTTCGACAGATAGCGCGAGAGGATTTCGTTCTTCGACAGCCACGCCTCCAGCCAGAAAGCGATCATCGCTTCGCGGATCTTGCGCGCGGCGGTGCGATCGGAATCGAGGAAGGCGTTCTTCGCCAATTGCTGCGTGATGGTGCTGCCGCCCTGGCGCACGCCGCCGGAGCCGACATTGGCCCATGCGGCGCGCGCGATGCCGCGCGGGTCGATGCCCCAATGCGAATAGAAGCGCCGATCCTCGATCGCCAGAAACGCATCGCGCACATGCGCCGGCAATTTGGCCGCGTCGACCGGCGCGCCGATCACCGCGCCGCGCCGGGCGATGGGCGTGCCGTCGTCGGCGGTGAGCGTGATCGAGGGGGGTGTCGGCGGCTTGAGCGAGCGGGACAGCGGCGCGGTGACCGCGAGCCAGCCGATCGCGACGACCAGCAGCACGATCGCCACCGCCAGCCCGCGCATCAGCCACCGCCAGATGCTGGTGCGGCGGCGCTGCGACAGCGCCTCCGCCGGATCGCTCCAGGTGTCGGTGGTCCAATCGTCGGGTGCCCAATCGTCGGGTGGGGGCATGCCGCCGCGTAATTCCAGCGGCGCTTGCGTGCGCGCCGACCGGTATTCACCTGGGTCATAAGCCTGACCGTCCGGACGACGGCGACGCCAGCGAGAGAATATCATGGCTTCGTGTATTATCCCGCTACGACAGTTGCCGCAAGCGCCCCTGCCGTGGCAAGGCGCACGGGACTGGGCGAATGCGCTGGGCCCGGAACACCGCAGATACGGAGCGATGGGTGCGCGCCACGATAAAGGACGTTTCGCGCGAAGCAGGCGTGTCGATCAAGACCGTCAGCCGCGTCTTGAACAAGGAGCGCTATGTCGGCGTGGAGACGCGTGCGCGCGTCGAGGCCGCCGTCGCGGCGCTCAATTTTCGCCCCAGCATCGCCGCGCGATCCCTGGCGGGGCGGCGCAGTTTCCAGATCGCGCTGGTCTGCGACAATCCCAGCCCGCATTATCTGTTCGAAATCCAGGCCGGCGTGCGCGCGCGGTGCGAGGAGGACGGGGTGCGGATGATCGCCCAGCCTTACGATCGCACGTCGCCCCGGCTGGTCGACGATATCGCCGCGCTGATCGACACCACCCATGTCGACGGCCTGATCCTGACGCCGCCGATCACCGATCACGATGCGGTCGCCGCCAGCCTGCGCACCCGGGGCTTGCGCACCGTGCTGGTATCGCCGGGCGACGGCGATGCGCAGCCTTCGGTGCAGATCGACAATGTCCGCGCCGCGGCGGTGATGACGCGGCACCTGCTCGCGCTGGGCCATCGGCGGATCGGCTTTGTCGGGGGGCATCCGCATTATGCGACCAGCCGTCAGCGCGCGGCGGGCCACCGCGCGGCGCTGGCCGCGGCAGGAATTACCGAGGAGCCGGCGTTGTTCGTGTCGGGTGCCTATGACTTCCCGTCGGGAGCCCGTGCGGGCGAGGCGTTGCTGGCGCTCGATCGGCCGCCGACCGCGATCTTTGCGGCGAGCGACGAAATGGCGGCGGGCGTGCTGGCGGCGGCGCATGCGAGGGGCCTGAGACTGCCCGACGACCTGTCGGTGGCGGGGTTCGGCGACGATGCGCTTGCCGAATATGTCTGGCCGGCGCTGACTACCATCCGGCAGCCGACGCGCGAATTGGGGCGGCAGGCCGCCGATCTGCTGCTGACCGGTGTCGACGAGCGGCGCGAGATCGCGTTCGAACTGGTCGAGCGACGATCGACCGCGCGGGTAGCGCGGGGATAGCGCCGCCACGACCTTGCCATGACGATAACGCTTTCATCATCGCGCATTTCCGCTTCGATATCGTCCGGGGGCATCTGGGGCCGGCGACGAGGCAGCGCATGGAGGATCTGAAGGCGCGCTTCGATAGAATATCGCGGGCAATCGCCTGACCCGCGCGCCCAAATTGCAGTTCGCGCTGAACGGGTGATCGATTACAAGCTGGAACTGGCGTGCGTCATCGGCAAGGGCGGGCGAGATATCCAGGCGAGCGATGCCGGCGCGGACATCTTCGGCTACACGATCTCCAACGACCTGACCGCGCGCGATCTGCAATTCCAGGAAATGCAGGGGCCGCTGGGACCGGCCAAGGGCAAGGATTTCGACCGCGCCAACGTGCTGGGCCCCGTGATCGTCACTGCCGACGAATTCGCCGATCGGCCCGCGCTGGCGATGCGTGCCTTCGTCAACGGCCAAGTGTGGAGCCAGGGCAATAGCGCGACGATGCACTGGTCGTTCGGCCAGGTGATCGAACATACCGGTCGCGGCGAGACGCTGTACGCGGGCGATGTCCTTGGTCCGGCACCGTCGGCGGGGGCTGTGGGCTGGCACCGCAAAACGCGTCATAGCGGGTTTCCGAACGCACTCTGAGCGTGGGTAGCTGGCGCGCTCAGGTCGTGCCGGTCAGCGAGGCGTGTTTCAGGGCCAGTTTCTGCACCTTGCCGGCACCGTTGCGCGGCAGCACGTCGACAACGGTGATGCACTTGGGCAATTTGTAGCGGGCGAGCCGTGCCGCGAGATGGCCCGACAGCGCGTCATGATCGAAATCCGCGCCGGTGGCGACGACGACGAACAGATGGCCGACTTCGCCCCAGGTCGGGTCGGGCGTGCCGATCACCGCGCAATCGGCGATGGCGGCGAATTGCGCGACGACCGCCTCGATCTCCGCAGGGTAGACATTCTCCCCGCCGGAGATGAACATGTCCTTCTTGCGATCGATGATGCTGACGAAGCCGTCGTCGTCCATCACGCCGATGTCGCCGGTCGCGAACCAGCCGCCCGGCAGAAACGCCGCCGCGCTTTCCTGCGGCCGGCGCCAATAGCGGGCGCCGACGTTGGGTCCGCGGACTTGAATCTCGCCCGCACGGCGCGATGGGAGCGGCCGCGCGTCGTCGTCGGCGATGCGCAGTTCCACGCGCCCCGTCGCGACACCCGCCGACGTCAGGCGCCGGCGGATGCCGTCGATCTCGACCGGCATACCGATCAACGTGCCGGTCTCGCTCATGCCATAGCCGTTGACGATGGGAATGCCGTCGTCGAGCCATTCGACGATGTCGGCGGGCGGGTTCGGCGCGCCGCCGGTGAAGATCGCGGTCAGCCCGGCGAGTTTGGCGGGGGTGAAATCGGGGTGGCGCCGGATCATCGCCGCCATCGCGGGGACGCAGAAATAATGGGTTACCGCCAACGCCGGATCGGCGATGCGCGCGATCGTGCGGGCGGGATCGAATCCGTCCGACATGAGCACCGCGCCGCCCTGCATCCAATAGGCGCGCAGATTGGTGACCAGCCCGATGACGTGGAACATCGGCGAATCGTTCAGCACCCGGCTGCCATTCCCGATCCGCGCCAGGATTGCGATGTTGATCGCCGTCTCGGCGAGGTTGCGCTCGCTGAGCAGCGCGCCTTTCGGCCGGCCCGACGTGCCCGACGTGTACAGGATCAGCGACGGACGATGGCCATCGTGCGCCGCGGTAGCGAGCGGCGCGGCGGCGGCGATCGCGGCGTCCAGATCGGCCAGCGTC
>DASTLZ010000067.1:0-9835 GCA_035714425.1 Sphingomonas sp. | reverse complement strand
GGGGGCTGCACGCGCTTCACCGCGCTGGCGAAGATGCGGCGCTATCGCGGGTGTTCGCGGGCGAGGAGGTCGCGCTCGACGCGGTGCTGAAGGACTCGCTGGTGCGCCACGATGCGGCGCTGCTGCCGTGGCTCGACGGGCCGCCGCAGACCAACGAGGCGGGGCGATCCGCGGGGTTGATGACGGGGCTGCTGCATCTGTGCGCGCGGTTCGGGCCAAGGGTCGAGCTGCTGGAGATCGGATCGAGCGCGGGGCTGAACCTGTTGATTGATCGCTATCGGTTCGATCTCGGCGGGGTGACCGCTGGGCCGGCGGAAGCGACGGTGACGATCCGGCCCGACGGGCGCGGCGTGGCGCCGCCGTCCGCGCCCGTCGAGATCGTCGGGGTGCGCGGGGTCGATATCGCGCCAGTGGACGTGACGGATTCGGCGCAGGCGGCGCGGCTGGAGGCCTATGTGTGGGTGGACAATGTCGAGCGGCAGGCGCGGCTGGCGCAGACCATCGCGCTGGTGCGCGAGCATGGCGTTGCGCTGGAGGCGGGGGACGCGGCGGACTGGGTCGAGGCGCGGCTCGCCCAGCCGCAGGCGGCGGGCGTGACGCGGGTGCTGATGCACTCGGTGGTCTGGCAGTATATTCCGGCCGAGCGCCGCGAGCGGATCCGGGTGGCGATGAACGCGGCGGGCGCGCGGGCGACGGCGGCGCGGCCGCTCGGCTGGGTGATGATGGAGCCGAACCGCGACCTGCACCGCCACGAGGTGCGGGTGCGGGGCTGGCCGGGGGAGCGGCCGATGGAGCTGGTGGCGCTGACCCATGCGCATGGCGCCTGGGTGGAGGGGCTGGCGGCGCCGTTCGAGACGCGGGATTATGTGATGCGGCGCGGGGCTTACGAATAGGACATTGCGGCCGGGGCGGTCCGCGGGGGCTGATGACCCGTCATGCCAGCGCAGGCTGGTATCTCTCGCCCCGTGCGCTGCGCTGCGGCTTTGTGGCGCGGGTGGGTGAGTCGGTTGGGGCGACGGGTGCGTGCGATCGGGGGAGGCCCCAGCCTTCGCTGGGGTGACCCCACGTCGCTGGGGTGATCCCAGCGACGTGGGGCCTAGGCGCGGTTCGCCGCGCTGAGCACTGCGCGGACGCTCGCGGTGGCGATGTCGGTGTCCAGCCCGACGCCGAACACGGTCCGGCCGTCTGCGGTGCGGCATTCGACATAGGCCGCGGCCTGGGCATCGGCGCCGTGGCTGACGGCGTGTTCGTTGTAATCGACGACGTCGAGCGCGGGGCCGGTCGAATCGGTGAGGGCGGCGATCACGCCCGAGATCAGGCCGTTGCCGCGGCCGGAGATCGAGCGTTCCTCGCCATCCACCGCGACCCGGCCGACGAAGACGCGCGCACCGGTGGTGCCGCTTTCCTCGTAATCGCGCAGCACGAAGCGGTCGTTGCCGCGCGGCAGGTACACGTCCTGGAACCGGCCCCAGATGTCGGCGGCGTTCAACTCGCGGCTGGTTTCGTCGGCCAGCGCCTGGACATGGCGGCTGAAATCCGCCTGCAGGCGCTTGGGCAGGCGCAGGCCCTTGTCCTGTTCGATCACCCAGGCGACGCCGCCCTTGCCGCTTTGCGAATTGACGCGGATCACCGCCTCGTAGCTGCGGCCGAGATCGGCGGGATCGATCGGCAGGTAAGGGACTTCCCACAAGCCGTCGTTGCGCGCGGATTGCGCGGCGAACCCCTTTTTGATCGCGTCCTGATGGCTGCCCGAAAAGGCGGTGAACACCAGATCGCCGGCATAGGGCGTGCGCGGGTGGATGGGCAGATTGGTGCAATAGATCACCGTCTTCACCACGCGATCGATGTCCGACAGGTCGAGCGCGGGATCGATCCCCTGGGTGTACATGTTGAGCGCGACGGTGACGAGATCGCAATTGCCGGTGCGCTCGCCATTGCCGAGAAGGCAGCCCTCGACCCGGTCCGCGCCGGCCATCAGCCCCAGTTCCGCCGCCGCCACGCCGGTGCCGCGATCGTTGTGGGTGTGCAGCGAGATGACGACGGCATCGCGGTTCGGGATGGTGCGGCCGAACCATTCGATCTGGTCGGCATAGACGTTGGGCGTCGCGCATTCGACGGTGGCGGGCAGGTTGAAGATGATCGGGCGGTCGGACGTGGGCCGGAGCACGTCCATGACCGCGGCGCACACTTCGACCGAGAAATCGAGTTCGGCGGTGGAGAAGGTCTCCGGGCTGTATTCGAACTGCCAGGCGGTGCCCGGACGCTTGGCGGCTTCGTCGCGCAGCACTTTGGCGCCGTCGACCGCGATCTGCTTCACCTCGGCGCGGCTCATGCCGAAGACGATGCGCCGCCACGCCGGGCTGACTGCGTTGTAGAGGTGGACGATCGCGCTGGCGGCGCCGTCGAGCGAGGCGAAGCTGGTTTCGATCAGGTCGCGGCGGGCCTGGGTGAGCACCTGGATCGCGACGTCATCGGGAATGCGGCCCGAGGTGACGAGGCCGGAAATCCAGTCGAATTCGGTCGCGCCCGCGCTGGGGAAGCCGACCTCGATCTCCTTCAGCCCGACCTTGACCAGCAGGTCGAACATCCGCGTCTTCTTTTCCGCGTCCATCGGATCGATCAACGCCTGGTTGCCGTCGCGCAGATCGGTGGACAGCCAGCGCGGCGGCCGGGTGATCGTGCGCGACGGCCATTCGCGATCGGGCAGGTCGATAGGGGGGAAGGGTCGGTATTTGGTCGACGGATCGCGCAGCATGTGACGTCTCGAAGATCGAGGGAACGACGGTCCTTAGGCGCGGGGTGCGTGCGATGCACGCGTCGATGCGAGGCGCCTAAGGGCGCGTAAGTCGTAGCAGCGAGAGGCGCAGTGGCGACGTCATCGGGGTCGGCCTACCGCGACACCGGCGTGCTTGTCCAGCACGATGCGGTGCCGCGGTAGGCGCGGCCGCTTATTTCTGGAAAGCGGCGGCGATGTCCAGCTTCACCGCGTCGCCGACGACGGGGACGCCGAAGCCCAGCCCGAACTGGCTGCGCATGATCGTGCCGACCGCGTGGAAGCCGACATTTTCCTTGCCGCCCATCATCGCCGGTGCCTTGCCCGCGCCGTAGAAGTGGACGTCGAGCGTCACCGGCCTGGTGACGCCGTTGAGGGTGAGGTTGCCGGTGAGCTTCGCGGTCTGGCCGCTGGCGACGACCGAGGTCGAGACGAAGCGCGCGTCGGCCGCGGCGGCGCCGAAGAAGTCGGGCTTGCCGCCGTCCTTGCCCGCGCGCGTCAGATGCGCGGTCAGGCCGCTGCTGGCGGTGGTCACCTTCGACACCGGAATGGTCATGTCGACCTTGGTGGCGTTGAGGTTCTTCGGGTCGAGCGTCAGCGTGCCGGTCACGTCGCCGAAGATGCCGGTGTAGGGCGTGAAGCCCATGTGATCGAGCGTCCAGGTGACCAGCGTGTGGCCCGGATCGGCCGTGTAGGTGCCGCCGGTGATCGCCGCCACGCTCTTCGTCCCCGGCGCGGCCATCGGCGGCTGCGCTATGACCGCGGTGGAGGCGAGGGCGAGAGCGGCGAAGATAGCGAGACGCATGGATTGATCTCCGGAAGGGATGTGTTGCCGGGACGCTGGCGCAAGTGCGGATCGGGGTCAAACCCCCGTTTGGGCAACGGAGCGTTTTTGCGGGGGGCGTCGTCTTGGTTCTTCCACCCCGGCGCCAGGCCGGGGTAGTTGGGCGTCGCTGTGGCTGGTGTGGTGCTTCGTTACGCGGGCTTTCCCGACTGGGCCCCGGCCTTCGCCGGGGTGGTTGGGGGAGCGGGGTGGTTGGGGGAGCGGGGTGGTGGCGGGGATGCCACCTCATCTGCTTTACTGCCCGCCGGCCCGTCGGACCCGGCGAAGCCGTGCCCGAGGGGCCGGCTTCGTCCGGGCCGGCCGCGCTCACGCGCTTGTCCCCGGCTGCGCCGGGGTCAGTTGCGTTCGCGGTCCACCAGTTTGTTCGCGCCGATCCAGGGCATCATCGCGCGCAGTTCGCTGCCGACCTTTTCGATCGGGTGAGCGGCGGCCTGCTTGCGGGCAGCTTTCAGTTCGGGTTGGCCGGCGCGGTTGTCGAGGACGAAGTTCTTGACGAAGCGGCCGGACTGGATGTCGGCGAGCACGCGCTTCATCTCGGCCTTGGTCTCGTCGGTGATGATGCGCGGGCCGGTGACGATGTCGCCATATTCGGCGGTGTTCGAAATCGAATAGCGCATGTTGGCGATGCCGCCTTCGTACAGCAGGTCGACGATCAGCTTGGTTTCGTGGAGGCATTCGAAATAGGCCATTTCGGGGGCATAGCCCGCCTCGACCAATGTTTCGAACCCTGCCTGGATCAGATGGGTGACGCCGCCGCACAGCACCGCCTGCTCGCCGAACAGATCGGTCTCGCATTCCTCGCGGAAATTGGTTTCGATGATGCCGGACCGGCCGCCGCCGACGCCGCTGGCATAAGCGAGCGCCACGTCATGCGCGTTGCCGCTGGCGTCCTGATGCACCGCGATCAGGCACGGCACGCCGCCGCCCTTCACATATTCGCTGCGCACGGTGTGGCCCGGCCCCTTGGGCGCGATCATGATGACGTCGATGTCCGCGGGCGGCTCGATCAGGCCGAAGTGGACGTTCAGGCCGTGGGCGAAGGCGAGCGCCGCGCCGGGTTTCAGATTGCCCTTCAGGTCCGCGTCCCAGATCGCCGCCTGATGTTCGTCCGGTGCCAGGATCATGACGATGTCGGCCCAGCCGGCGGCGTCCTGGTTGCTCATCACCTGAAAGCCCGCGTCCTTGGCCTTTTGTGCGCTGGGCGAGCCGTCGCGCAGCGCGATGGCCACGTCCGTGACGCCGCTGTCGCGCAGATTCTGGGCATGGGCGTGGCCTTGCGAGCCATAGCCGACGATGGCGATCTTCTTGGCCGTGACCAGGTTCAGGTCGGCGTCGCGATCGTAATAGACACGCATTTTCTAAGGTCCTTTGTTCTTCGCGGGAACGTCACCCCGGCGAAAGCCGGGGTCTCCCTGTTGCTGGAGCGTGCGCTTGCCGCGCGAGACCCCAACTTTCGCTGGGGTGACGGATTAAGGGTGGAGAGAAATCAAGCCGCTTCTTTCCCGCGGGAAATGGCGACGATGCCGGTGCGGGCGACTTCGATCAGGCCGACTTCGCCCATCAGTTCGACGAACTTGTCGATCTTTTCGATGCCGCCGGTGACTTCGAACACGAAGCTGGACGTGGTGGCATCGACCACGCGCGCGCGGTAGACGTCGGCGAGGCGCAGCGCCTCTATCCGGTGATCGCCGACGCCGCGCACCTTGACGAGCGCCAGTTCGCGTTCGACGTGCGCACCCTGCACCGTCAGGTCGGTCACCTTGTGGACCGGAACCAGCCGATCGAGCTGGGCGATGATCTGTTCCATCACCGGCGGCGACGCGCTGGTGACGATGGTGATCCGGCTGACCGATTTGTCGGCGGTGATCTCACTCACCGTCAGGCTTTCGATATTCTAGCCGCGCGCGGTGAACAGCCCGGCGATGCGCGCCAGAATGCCGGGCTCGTTGTCGACGATGACCGCCAGCGTATGGCGTTCGGCCTTTTCCTTGGTGATGTGCATTCGATCGTCACCCCGGCGAAGGCCGGGGTCTCCCTGATGTTAGCGCGCGCTGGTGGCACGAGGCCCCAGCCTGCGCTGGGGTGACGTTCCTCTTCCGACGGATCAAACCAGAGCCTTGGCTTCGTCGTCCATTTCGCCCGAGACTTCGTTGGCCCACAGGATCATTTCGGTGTGCGCCGCGCCGCTGGGGATCATCGGGAAGCAATTGGCCAGTTTCGACACGCGGCAGTCGACGATCACCGGGCCGTCGTGCGCCAGCATATCGGCGATGCCGTTGTCCAGGTCGCTGCGATGATCGATGCGGATACCCTTCCAGCCATAGGCTTCGCCGAGTTTGACGAAATCGGGCAGCGAATCCGAATAGCTCTCCGAATAGCGGCTGGAATAGGTCAGTTCCTGCCATTGGCGGACCATCCCCATATATTCGTTGTTCAGGATGAAGATCTTCACCGGCAAGCGATATTGCGTCGCCGTCGCCAGTTCCTGGATGTTCATCTGGATCGACGCTTCGCCGGCGATGTCGATGACCAGCGCGTTGGGGTTGCCCAGCTGCGCGCCGATCGCGGCAGGCAGGCCGTAGCCCATCGTGCCGAGCCCGCCGCTGGTCAGCCATTTGTTCGGCCGTTCGAACCCGAAATGCTGCGCGGCCCACATCTGGTGCTGACCCACTTCGGTGGTGATGATCGGTTCGCGCGCGTGCGTGGCTTCCCACAAGGCGCGGATCGCGCGTTGCGGCATGATCTCCCCCGCGTCATGCGCCGGGCCGGATTCGGGGAAATCGAGGCATTTCTTCGCGCGCCACTGCGCGATGCGGGCGTACCAATCGGTGAGGTCGGGCTTGGGATGCTGACGCGCCTTCCACACGCGGACCATATCCTCCAACGCGCGGCCGACGTCGGCGACGATTCCCAGATCGATGCGCACCGTCTTGTTGATCGACGAGCGATCGATATCGACATGGACCTTGCGACTGTTCGGGCTGAACGCGTCCAGCCGCCCCGTCACCCGATCGTCGAAGCGGCTGCCCAGCGCGACCACCAGATCGGCCTGGTTCATCGCGAAATTCGCTTCATACGTCCCATGCATCCCCAGCATGCCCAGGAACAGCGGGTCGGAGGCCGGAAAACAGCCCAGCCCCATCAGCGTCGAGGTGACCGGCGCACCGGTGATGCGGGCCAGTTCGCGGAGCAATTGCGAGGCACCCGGCCCCGAATTGATGATGCCGCCGCCGGTGTACAGCACCGGACGTTCGGCGGCGGCGAGCATGTCCACCACCTGTTCGATCGCGGACGGATCGGGCTTTACCTGCGGGCGATAGGTCTTGTGGCGGATCGGGCCGGGCTTTTGATAGCGCGCGGTGGCCACCTGCACGTCCTTCGGCACGTCGACGACCACCGGGCCGGGGCGACCCGACGTGGCGATATAGAATGCCTCGTGGATCACGTCGCCCAGCCGTGCGGGGTCCTTCACCAGGTAATTGTGCTTCGAACAATGGCGCGTGATGCCCACCGTGTCGGCTTCCTGGAACGCATCGGTGCCGATCAGCGCGGTCGGCACCTGGCCGGTGATGACGACCATCGGGATCGAATCCATCAGCGCATCGGTGATGCCGGTGACCGCGTTGGTCGCGCCGGGGCCGGAGGTGACCAGCACCACGCCGGGCTTGCCGGTGGAGCGCGCATAGCCCTCCGCCGCGTGAGTCGCGGCCTGTTCGTGGCGGACCAGGATGTGCTTGATCCGTTTCGACCGGAACATCGCGTCGTAGATCGGCAGGACGGCACCGCCCGGATAGCCGAACACGACCTCCACACCGAGATCGCACAGCGCCTCGACCAGGATATCGGCTCCACTCAACTCAGGCATCACGCGCTCCTTTTCACCGCAGCGCCCATAGCGCGTCGGGAGCGGAGCCGCTACCGATATGAAAGATGCGCGTCAAGGGCTATTCGCGCAATAAAACGTCTATTTGCGCTGTCCAGGCATCGCTATCATTGCCGACGAGCCGTGCCCAGCCGGAGGGAGGCTGATGCCGGAACCATGTCGCCTGCCGTTTGGCGTAGCGGCGGGTCGCCAGCGCGCCTGCCGCAATCGCCGCATCGCGGCCGATCTCCCCGCGCAGCAGCGCCGCCAGTTCGGGCACGCCGATCGCCCGGCGGATCGGCGCGTCGGCCGCAATGTCCGTCCGGGCGAGCAATGCTGCGACTTCGGCCTGGGCGTCCGCGACGATGGCGGCGAAGCGGGTGTCGATGCGCGCGTTCAGCCAGTCGCGATCGGGCAGCAGGATGGCGGCGCGCAGATCGACCGCAGCGCCGATGCCGCCGGTCTTGTCGCGCTGCCACTCGGCGAGCGTCCTGCCGGTCGCGCGGACAACTTCGAGCGCGCGCGCGACCCGCGTGGTATCGGCGGGCGCCAGCCGCGCGGCGGCGGCGGGATCAAGCGCGGCGAGCGCGTCGTGCGCCTGCGCCACGGGCAACGTGCGGATTTCGGCGCGGATCGCGGGATCGATCGCCGGCACCGGGGCGATGCCGTCGATCAGCGTACGCAGATACAGGCCGGTGCCGCCGACCAGGATCGGCAAGCGGCCGGCGGCCAGCGTTTCGTCGATCGCCGCCCTTGCGTCGGCGGCCCAGCGCGCGGCGTTATGGCCGGCGTCGGCGGCGTCGACATGGCCGAACAGCCGGTGCGGCACGCGGGCCTCGTCCGCGTCCGACGGTCGTGCGGTGACGATGCGCAGATCGCCGTAGACCTGGGCGCTGTCGGCATTGACGATCGTGCCGCGGTGGCGATCCGCCAGATCGAGCGCGAGGGCGGACTTGCCGCTGGCGGTCGGCCCTGCGATGAGCGCGACCTTCGGAAGAGGGGAAGCCGTGTTCACCGCGACGCTTATAGCAACGAGCCTGAGCCAGGGCGACCTGTCCGCCGCCGCCGATGCACTGGCGCAGGCGGGCTGTGCGCCGACGGTGCGCGGCTGGATCGACGAAGGGGTCGCCGCCGACCTGCTGTTCGCGCTGGCCCCCGACGCAGGCCGCGCCGCGTTGGAAGGCGCATTGGTAGCGACCGACGTGATCGTCCAGCCCGAAGCGGCACGCGCCAAGCGCCTGCTGATCGCGGACATGGATTCGACGATGATTACCGTCGAATGCATCGACGAACTGGCCGATTATGCCGGCATCAAGCCGCAGATCGCGGCGATCACCGAAGCGGCGATGCGCGGCGAGCTGGATTTCGAAGCGGCGCTGGATGCGCGTGTCGCCTTGCTCGCCGGGCTGGACGAAGCGGTGATCGCGCGCTGCCTGGCGGAACGGGTGCGGATCATGGGCGGCGCGAAGACGCTGGTGCGCACGATGCGCGCGCGCGGCGCGACCGCGATCCTGGTGTCCGGCGGGTTCACGCGCTTCGCCGATCCGGTGGCGCGCGACATCGGCTTCGACCGCGCCATCGCCAACGTGCTGGAGATCGCCGACGGCACGCTGACCGGGCGGGTGACCAAGCCGATCGTCGGCTCGGACACCAAGGCGGCGACGCTGGCCGCGGCGACCGCGTCCCTTGGCCTGGATCCGGCCGAGACGCTGGCGGTGGGCGACGGGGCCAACGATCTGGCGATGATCCGCGCCGCGGGGCTGGGCGTGGCCTATCACGCGAAGCCGATCGTGGCGGCCGGTGCCGCGGCGCGCATCGACCACGGCGACCTGTCGACCTTGTTGTATGCGCAAGGGATCATGCGCAAGGATTGGGTGCTCGGTTAGGCGCCGTCGGCCAGTTCTTCGTCCGGCAGCAGTTCGGTGTCGATCTGCGCCTGCATCGCGGCGGCGTAGCGCGCGCCCCTGATCGCGTCGCCGGCGAAGATCGCGTCGACCCGGGCGAAGACGGCAGCGTCCAGGGTCAGCGTCGCGGCGGCGATGTCGTCCTCCAGATGGCGGATGCTGCGGGTGCCGGGGATGGGCACGACATGGTCGCCGCGGGCGAGCACCCAGGCGAGCGACAGCTGTGCCGGCGTGCAGCCGACGTCGGCGGCGAGCGCATCGAACGCGGCGACGGCGCGCAGATTGTGGGCGAGCAGCGGCGCGCGGAAGCGGGGCATGCTCAGGCGGATGTCGCCGGCGCAATAGGCGTCGTCGCGCACCGCTCCCGCCAGCAGCCCGCGTGCGACGGGTGAGAACGCGACGAAGCCGATCCCCAGCGCCCGGCAGGTGTCGAGCACGGCGACGTCGGGGTT
>DASTLZ010000066.1:0-2014 GCA_035714425.1 Sphingomonas sp. | reverse complement strand
TTGCGCTCCACGACGGCATCGATGTTTCCAGCCGCGACCGCGTCGCGGTAAGCGCCCAGTCGCCCGCCGAGCATGCCCATCATGTTTCCGACCTGTTTACCCACAATGACATCGCCCACGCCGATCTCGCGCAATTGACCGTCCATGTCGGTAACGAATGCTTCGGTCAGTCGTGCCGACGCCCCCGCCGCCTCGGCATCGCGCTCAAGGCGCAACAGTACGAACGACAAGATGCTCGCGACCATGTCGAAGCGACCATCGATCGTGTCGGGCACCTGTCCTTCCCGGTACCAATGGGGGGCACGCGCGCGATCGATCACGGCGGCATAGAGCGCGTCGGTCGCGGCATCGCTGCGCGTTCCAAACAGTTGATCGAGCCAGCCCATCCGCTTCCTCTTGTGATCCGCACAGCTTGTCTGCTGCGGCGCTTGCGCATATCGAGACGAACGTCGTGCCAGACAAGGCGCGACGCGTAGACGCCGTGCACGGCGTACCGGAGATTTCGAATGCGTACTGTCCCATCCTGCATCGCGATTGCGGCCCTTGCCGTTACCGTGGCCGCTTGTTCGCCGGTACGGGGACACCAAGGCTACATCATGGATGCCGACCTGGTGAATTCGGTTCAGCCAGGTGTCGACAACCGCCAGTCTGTCCAGGCGACGCTCGGACGCCCGAGCTTCACCGGCCAGTTCGACCAGAGCGAATGGTATTATATCGCCCGCGATACCAAGAGCATGGCGTTCAACAACCCGGGCGTCTCCGACCAGATTACGCTGCGCATCTCGTTCGACGCCGCCGGTAATGTCCGATCGGTCGGCCGCAGCGGCAAGGAACAGATCGCCTCGATCAGCCCGTCGGACAAGGAAACCCCGACGCTCGGCCGCAACAAGAGCTTTTTCCAGGAACTGTTCGGCAACATCGGCGCGGTCGGAACGGGCGGCGCCGGCGGCGATCCAGGCGGCAGCGGCGACCGTCCGTAACGGTCTGCCCGCCTCCTCCCTTTCTCCTGCCTGACTGACCTATTCCCGCGCGGTTCAGCGGGCACCCTCCATATCCCTCGTGGTGGCGGCACCTGCCGCCCGCGAACGGAACTGGAGACGACTAATGCGAAAGTTTATCCTTCTCGCGCTGATGGCAGCAACCGCTCTTCCGGGTGCCGCGATGGCGCAGTCGCGCGGCGAACTTCGCCGTGACCGTCAGGACATCCGCCAGGAACAGCGCCAGTTAGACAATGCGCGCGCCCGTGGTGACCGCCGCGCCATTCGTGACAACCGCGAAGACCTGCGCGAGGCACGTCAGGAATATCGTGAGGACCGGGCAGACCGGAACCGCAACTGGGGCCGCAACGACTGGCGTGGCTACCGGACCAGCAACCGCACCGTCTATTCCCGCGGCAACTGGCGCGCGCCGTTCGGCTATAACAATTTTCGCAGCGGCGGCCGGATTCAGCCGAACTTCTACGGCTCGCGTTACTGGATCACCGATCCCTATCGCTATCGCCTGCCCGGCGTCCGGGGCGGTCAGCGTTGGGTAAGACATTATGACGACGTGCTGCTGGTCGACACGCGCCGCGGCGTCGTGCTCGACGTGATGCGCGGCTTTTTCTGGTAGGACGCTGGGGGCCGGGCAACCGGTCCCCTTCGCCCGCGACGGCGCGTGTCGCTACCGAACCGTGAACCGCACCTGGTCGACGATCCGTCCATCGAGATCGACCAGCCGCAACAGATGCCGCCCTGGTCCCGCGATTAACGGCGGCGCTCGGTCGGCGGGACCTAGGTCCTGCCGGTCCAGCAGAATCCGATGTGCGGTGACTTCGCCGGTCACACCCACCGTCATGCGTTGCCGGTCGACCGGGATATCGGGGTCTAGAGCATAGACGCTGCCGGCAATGGGGCTGACGATCCGCGGCCGCCGCGCGCTGGCGGGCGCCAGGGCCACACTCGCCTGACCCGTTCCGCGCAGGAAATACTCGCGCCGGACGGGCTCGGTGACGCTGGCGAAGCGGACCGCGCGC
>DASTLZ010000065.1:0-12311 GCA_035714425.1 Sphingomonas sp. | reverse complement strand
AGCCGGGCCGCGCCGGCGCCGTTCGTGCGCGGATCGGGATCGGTGAGCGCGATCACGACGCGCGCCATGCCTGCCGCGATCAGCAGGTCGGCACACGCGGGGCCACGCGGCGACACATGCGCGCAGGGTTCGAGCGTGACGTAAGCGGTGGCACCGCGCGCTGCGTCGCCGGCCTGGGCCAGTGCCATCGCCTCCGCATGGGGGCGGCCGCCGGGCTGGGTCCAGCCGCGCGCGATCATGCGGCCTTCCCGGACGATGACGCAGCCGACATTGGGATTGGGCGCCGTCGCCCCGCGCGTCCGCCCGGCGAGCGCGAGCGCCGCGCCCATCCAGCGATCGTCGGCGATCAGAGCCCCCAGCTTTCCAGCTTCTCGTCGACGCGCTTGAAGGAGGCACGGCGCTCGTCCAGCGCCTTTTTCTCTTCGGCCAGTTCCTTCTCGCGGATCGGCGCGTCGATCTTCTGCTGTGCGCGAATCTGCTCGTCCGTCCGGTCGGCAGGCCATTGTTCGACGTAGACGATGTTGGGGTGATATTCCGGTTCGACATAGGAATCGTGCGCGAACGCGAAGACCAGGAAGCCGGTAATCGCCATCGCGAGCACCAGGAAGCCGACTTCGTAGGGCTGGCGGTGCGACAGGAACAGGCGAAGGTCGCGGTAGGCGCGGATCGGCGAGAAGCGGCTGAAGAATCCCATGTCGGCGAAGATAGGATCGCGAAGGCGGCTAGGCCAGCCCTGGACAGGCACGTTTCAACCGGATGCACGGCGGATGGACGGTCAGCCGCTTACCGGATGCACCCCCCCGGCGGAGGCCGGGGCCCAGTCGCGAAGAGCCTTGTGGTGGAACGATGTGCCTGATCGCCAGCCTGCCGCCCAACTGGGCCCCGGCCTTCGCCGGGGTGGTGGGGTGGGGTGGGAGGCTATCGCATATGGGGGCGTTCCGTGTGCGATAGCCTCCCAGCTTACAGAGGCACGTTCACAACCGGATCGCGCGCCGGATGGATGTTCAGCCGCTTACCGGATGCCCTCCCCCCGCGAAGGCCGGGGCCCGGTCGGGAAGGGCTTTGTGGTGAAACGATGCGCCTGATTGCCAACCTGCCGCCCGACTGGGCCCCGGCCTTCGCCGGGGTGGGGGGTGGGGCCGGGGGGTGGCAGAAAGCCCAATCCCGATCCGTCTCAGGCGCCGCCTTGTGCCGCGGTGCGCAGGCGCGCGGTCGCGCGCGGCTGGCCGATGAGCGGCAGCAGCGTCGCCATGTCGGGGCCGTGATCGCGTGCGGTGAGGGCGCGGCGCAGGGGGAGGAACAGCGCCTTGCCCTTGCGCCCCGTCGCGTCCTTCAACGCCGAGGTCAGCGCGTGCCAGGGGTCCGTCGTCCAGTCGATCGTCTCGGCGAGCCCGGCCGCGGCGGCGAGATAGGCGCGGTCCTCGGGCGGCATGATGTCTTCGGCGGCGTCGGGGGTGATCGGTCCTTCGATCACCTGCCACCAATCCGCGGCTTGCGCGACGCTCGACAGGTTCGGGCGCACCGCGTCCCAGGCGGCGGCGTCCATGCCGGCTGGCAGGCGATCGGCGACCGCGGCAAAGGGCAAGGCGTGGATGACCTTTGCGTTGACCTGCGCCAGTTCGGCTTCGTCGAAGCGCGCGGGGGCGCGGCCGAAGCGGGAGAAATCCATGCTGGCGACCAGTGCGGCATCGTCCACCGCCTCGACCGGATCGCTGGTGCCGAGCCGGGCGAGGAGTGCGCGGATCGCCTGCGGTTCGATGCCGGCGTCGCGGAAATGATCGACGCCGAGCGAGCCGAGCCGCTTCGACAATTTGCCCTCCGCTCCCGTGAGCAGCGCGGCATGCGCGAAGCGGGGAGCGGTGGCACCCATCGCCGCGAACATCTGCAATTGCAGCGCGGTGTTCGACACGTGATCCTCGCCGCGCACGACATGGGTGATGCCCATATCGGCATCGTCGATCGCGGACGGCAGCATATAGAGCCACGATCCGTCGGCGCGGCGCACGACCGGGTCGCTCATCGTCCTGGCATCGAACGCCTGGGCGCCGCGGATCAGATCGTCCCATGCGATCGGCGCATCGTGATCCAGCTTGAATCGCCAATGCGGGCGCACGCCTTCGTCCTCCAGCCGCGCGCGGTCGGCTTCGCCCAGCGCCAGCGCGGCACGATCGTAAACGGGGGGCAGGCCGCGGCCGAGCAGGATCTTGCGCTTCAGGTCCAGTTCCTGCGCGCTTTCATAGGCCGGATAGATGCGGCCCGCCGCGACGAGCGCATCGAACCGCGCCTGATACAGGGCAAACCGCTGCGACTGGCGGGCTTCGCGATCGGGCGCCAGGCCGAGCCACCCGAGATCGCGGCGGATCGCGTCGACGAACCGTTCCTCGCTGCGCTGCGCATCGGTATCGTCGATGCGCAGCACGAACGCGCCGCCGGTCTTCTTCGCCCACAGCCAATTGTGGAGCGCGGCGCGGATGTTGCCGATGTGCAGCGTGCCGGTGGGCGAGGGGGCGAAACGGGTGATGGTCATGGGCGCGGACCTAGGGACGTGCGATCATGCCCGCAACGGTGCGCGGGTCGGGGGGTGTCGCGCGCAACACGATTTGCGTTCGCGCACCCGCGGGCTAAGGACGGCCCACACAAAGGGCGATACGTCATGAAATTGTTGACCGGCAATTCCAATCTGCCGCTGGCGCAGGCGATCGCGGAGTATCTGGAGACGCCGTTGGCCGATGCGCTGGTGCGCCGGTTCGCGGACGAGGAAATCTTCGTCGAAATCCAGGAGAACGTGCGCGGCGAGGACGTGTTCGTCATCCAGTCCACCGGCTATCCGGCGAACGACAACCTGATGGAATTGCTCATCATCATCGACGCGCTGAAACGGGCGTCGGCGCGGCGGATCACCGCGGTGGTGCCGTATCTGGGCTATGCGCGGCAGGATCGCAAACCGGGGCCGCGCACGCCGATTTCGGCCAAGCTGGTCGCCAATCTGATTACCGTGGCGGGCGCACACCGGGTGCTGTCGGTCGATCTGCATGCCGGACAGATCCAGGGGTTCTTCGATATCCCGACCGACAATCTGTATGCCGCGCCGGTGATGTCGGCCGATATCCTGGCGCGGTTCGCCGGGCGCAACCTGATGGTCGTCTCTCCCGACGTCGGCGGCGTGGTGCGCGCGCGCCAGCTGGCCAAGCGGCTGAACAACGCGCCGCTGGCGATCGTCGACAAGCGGCGCGAGCGGGCCGGCGAATCGGAAGTGATGAACATCATCGGCGACGTCGAGGGGCGGTTCTGCATCCTGATCGACGATATCGTCGATTCGGCGGGCACTTTGTGCAACGCGGCCGCCGCGCTGCTGGAAGCGGGTGCCGAAGGGGTGGTGGCGTATGTGACCCACGGCGTCCTGTCCGGCGGGGCGGTGGCGCGGGTCGAGGGATCGGCGCTGGACGAGCTGGTCATCACCGATTCGATCGGCAATCACGAATCGATCGCCGCGGTCGGCAAGATCCGCCACCTGCCCATCGCGCCGCTGCTGGGCGAGGCGATCAAGCGGATCGCGGATGAGACGAGTGTGTCGAGCCTGTTCGATTGACGGGGGCAGGGGCGGCTACGTCCGCCCCGGTGCGCAAGCGTAGCTGCGCAGTCCCCGGCCCGGTCGGCGGGTCGGTGTAACCGAACCCGGCCGACGGCTTTGCCGGCGGCGTTTGCGATGGATGGGCTGCTTTTCCGGGAGACGGAGGGACATAAGGACGCCGGCGAAGCCGTCGTCGAACGGGTTCGGTTTTACCGACCCGTCGGCCGATCTTGCCCTCTCACAACGCGTCAGCGTTGTGAGAGGGCTACGATATGCTCCAAAACTGCCGGGTGCAGCGGCTTCGCGAACGCGCAGCCGTATTTGAACTTGTCCCGCCACGCGACCACCGCTTCCATCGGTGCCAGCCCCGGCAGGGTCAGCCAGACGATCGTGCCCGGCCACAGGCCGAAACCGGTTTCGGCGCGAAAGCCCAGCGCGGACAGGTCGAGCACGTCGATCTCGAACCGCGTCTGGCCGCGATCGCGCAGATGCGCGCGCATCTTCACCGACTTGCGCAGGGCGGTGCGATTGTCCTCTGACGCTTGGGCGAACGGATCGACGGCAGGCTGGATCATGCGCCCGGCATAGCCGCGATAGCTTAACGATCCGCTGACGCTGCCTCGCGGATGCCGGCGCGTCCGCGGCGCTTCAGCTCGGCCTTCAGCGCTTCGGGACGGGGCGCGACCAGGAAGCCGAAGCTGACCGTGCCGTGCTTGGTCGTGACGACGTGGTGCAGGCGGTGGGCCTGGACGATGCGCTTCATATAGCGCGATCTCGGCAGGTAGCGGGTCGGCAGGCGGCGGTGGACGATCACGTCGTGGAAGCCGAAATAAATCGCGCCATAGGCCGCGATCCCCGCGCCGATCCAGGTGCAGCCCGGCCACCAGCCCAATTGCACGCCGCCCAGCAGCAGCACGATCGACGGCACCGCGAAGATCGCGGCGTACAGATCGTTCAGCTCCCAATTGCCGTGGCGCGGCGCGTGGTGGCTGGCGTGCAGGAACCAGCCCGGGCCGTGCATGATCCAGCGGTGCGCAGCATAGGCGAACGCCTCCATCGCCACGACGGTCGCGAGGAAGATCAGGACGGCGGCAGGCCAGGACATGGCAGTCATATCGGGGTGCCATATAGGGTGGATTCACTCCCGGCGATATGCTTTAGCCGCAGACACTCCGATCTTCGGCCATCAGCGAGGCGCGCATTCCATGAACATCCACGAATATCAGGCCAAGGAATTGCTGGCCACATTCGGTGTCCCGGTGCCGGCGGGCTTTGCCGCCCTGAGCGTCGAGGAAGCGGTCGAGGCATCGAAGAAGCTGCCTGGGCCGCTGTATGTCGTGAAGGCGCAGATCCACGCCGGCGGCCGCGGCAAGGGCAAGTTCAAGGAACTGAGCCCCGAGGCCAAGGGCGGCGTGCGGCTGGCCCGGACCCAGGACGAAGTCCGTGCGGCGGCGGCCGACATGCTGGGCAACACTTTGGTCACGATCCAGACGGGGGACGCGGGCAAGCAGGTAAACCGTCTGTACGTCACCGACGGCGTCGACATCGCCAAGGAATTCTACCTCGCCCTGCTCGTCAACCGGGCGACCGGCCGGGTGTCGATGGTCGCGTCGACCGAAGGCGGCATGGACATCGAGACGGTGGCGCACGACACGCCTGAAAAGATCCAGACGCTCGACATCGACGCCGCGACCGGCTTCATGCCGCACCACGGCCGCGCCGTCGCCGCGGCGCTGGAGCTGACCGGCGACCTGGCCAAGCAGGCGGCGAACACCGCATCCAAGCTGTACGACGCATTCGTCGGCACCGACGCCGAGCAGATCGAGATCAACCCGCTGGCCGTCACCGAAGATACCGGCGCGGGAGCGAAGCTGCTGGTGCTCGACGCCAAGGTGGCGTTCGACGGCAACGCCATGTTCCGCCACAAGGACCTGCTGGCCCTGCGCGACGAGACGGAGGAAGACCCGGCCGAGCTGGAAGCGAGCAAATACGACCTAGCCTATATTAAGCTGGACGGCGACATCGGCTGCATGGTCAACGGCGCCGGCCTGGCGATGGCGACGATGGACATCATCAAACTGAACGGCATGTTCCCGGCCAATTTCCTCGACGTCGGCGGCGGCGCGAACAAGGAAAAGGTGACGGCCGCGTTCAAGATCATCCTGGGCGACCCCAATGTGAAGGGCATCCTGGTCAACATCTTCGGCGGCATCATGCGCTGCGACATCATCGCCGACGGCATCGTCGCGGCGGCGCGAGAAGTGAATCTGAGCGTTCCCCTTGTCGTTCGGCTGGAGGGCACCAATGTCGAACGCGGCAAGGAAATCCTGGCAAATTCCGGCCTGGCGATCGTTCCCGCCAACGACTTGGGCGATGCCGCCAAGAAGATCGTCGCCGAGGTGCAGAAGGCCGCTTGAGGACATGGCATGACTGATGAGGTCGAGAACCTGATGCTGGAACACTTGAAGCGCTTCCAAGGGACGCTTGAGCGGATCGAGCGGCGGCTGAGCGAACTCACGACCCGGCAGACCGAGACTCACGCCGCGGTGCTCGGCCTGCGCCGGGATCAGGTCAATGACGCCGAGACTGTGGCGCATGTTCAGGTCCAGCTCGACGGCATGAAGGATCGCCTCGACCGCATCGAGCGCCGGCTCGAACTGTCGCACTAGAGACGACCCCCGTTTCCTCCCCAGGACGGGATCAGCGACCACAGGAGTGGATGGAATGAAGGTAGTCGTGCCGGTCAAGCGGGTGCTTGATTACAATGTGAAGCCCAGAGTGAAAGCGGACGGATCGGGTGTCGATCTGGCCAACGTCAAGATGAGCATGAACCCGTTCGACGAGATCGCCGTCGAGGAAGCCATCCGGCTAAAGGAAAAGGGCGTCACCGAGATCGTCGTGGTATCGATCGGCGAGCAGAAATCGCAGGAGACGCTGCGCACCGCGCTGGCGATGGGCGCCGACCGCGCGATCCTGGTCGTCAGCGAGACGCGGGTCGAGCCGCTGGGCGTCGCCAAGCTGCTGGCCAAGATCGTCGAGGAGGAAAAGCCGGACCTGGTAATCCTGGGCAAGCAGGCGATCGACGACGACAACAACCAGACCGGCCAGATGCTCGCCGGGCTATTGGGCTGGGGCCAGGGCACGTTCGCGTCCAAGGTCGACATCGCCGACGGCGCCGTCACCGTGACCCGCGAAGTCGACGGCGGATCGGAGACCGATACGCTCAAGCTGCCCGCGATCATCACCACCGACCTTCGCCTGAACGAGCCGCGCTATGCGTCGCTGCCCAACATCATGAAGGCGAAATCGAAGCCGATGGCGCAAAAGACGCCGGCCGATTTCGGCGTCGACGTGGCGCCGCGGATCACGACCCTGAAAGTGGTCGAACCGGGCAAGCGGCAGGCGGGCATCAAGGTGGCCGACGTCGACGAACTGGTGATGAAGCTGCACGCGATGGGAGTGGCCAAGTGAAGACGCTCGTCTGGGTCGAACATGACGGCGCGGCCGTCAAGGATGCCACCTTGTCCGCGGTCACCGCGGCATCGCAGCTGGGCGAAGTCCACCTGCTGGTCGTCGGCCAGGGCGTGCGCGCGGTCGCCGAAGCTGCCGCGAAGATCGCCGGCGTCGGCAAGGTCCATGTCGCTGACGACGCGGCCTATGCCAATGCGCTCGCGGAGAACGTCGCGCCGCTGGTCGCCGACCTGATGGGCCATCACGACGCGTTCGTCGCGCCATCGACCACCAACGGCAAGAACATCGCGCCGCGCGTCGCCGCGCTGCTCGACGTCATGCAGATCAGCGACATCCTGTCGGTGGAAAGCCAAGACACGTTCACCCGCCCGATCTACGCCGGCAACGCCATCGCCACGGTGCAGACGTCGGATACCAAGAAGGTCATCACCGTGCGCGGCACCGCGTTCGACAAGGCGGCGACCGAGGGCGGTTCGGGGACGATCGAAGCGGTCGCGTCGCTGGGCGACAAGGGTCTGTCGACTTTCGCGGGCTCCGAGATCGCGGCCAACGCGCGCCCGGAATTGACGAGTGCCAAGATCATCGTGTCGGGCGGACGCGCGCTGGGATCGGGCGAGAAGTTCCACGAACTGATCGATCCGCTGGCCGACAAGCTGGGCGCGGGCGTCGGCGCGTCGCGCGCCGCGGTCGACGCGGGCTATGCCCCCAACGATTACCAGGTCGGCCAGACCGGCAAGATCGTCGCGCCGGAAGTGTATGTCGCGGTGGGCATATCGGGCGCGATCCAGCATCTGGCGGGGATGAAGGATTCCAAGGTCATCATCGCCATCAACAAGGACGAGGACGCACCGATCTTTCAGGTGGCGGACATCGGCCTGGTCGGCGACCTGTTCAAGATCGTGCCGGAACTGACCGAAAAGCTGTAGGCGAACGGGCGCCGGCGGCGTGTCCGCTGCCGGCGTCCGAGCGGCTGAAACCCCCGGGTTGCCGATGGCGTAGATAGATGCGCTTTGCGGCGGGCCTATTGGGTTGTTGCCGCGTTCGCGCGGTCCGCTAGTACGCGCCGATGCCGTCCGACATTGCCATTTCCCGCGCCGCCACGATCCAGCCCATCCACGATATCGCGGACCGCGCCGGCGTTCCCGCCGATGCGGTCGAGCCTTATGGGCGCCACAAGGCGAAGATCGACGTTACCCGGATGCATGCGGTCGAGGGGCATTCGTCCCGCACGCCGGGCAAGCTGATCCTGGTGACCGCGGTCAACCCGACGCCCGCCGGCGAGGGGAAGACCACGACCTCCATCGGGCTGGCGGATGCGCTGAACCGGATCGGCAAGCGCACGATGCTGTGCCTGCGCGAACCGTCGCTTGGCCCGTGTTTCGGGAGCAAGGGCGGCGCCGCGGGCGGCGGATATGCGCAGGTGGTGCCGATGGAGGACATCAACCTGCACTTCACCGGCGATTTCCACGCCATCACCAGCGCTCACAATCTGCTGGCGGCGATGATCGACAACCATATCCATTGGGGCAACGCGCTGGACCTGGATGTCCGGCGGATCGTCTGGCGGCGGGTGCTCGACGTCAACGACCGGGCTTTGCGCGCCATCACCCAATCGCTGGGCGGTCCGGCCAACGGTTTCCCGCGCGAATCGGGCTTCGACATCACCGTCGCATCGGAGGTGATGGCGATCCTGTGTCTTGCGGAAGGGCTGGAGGATCTGGAAGCGCGGCTCGGCCGGATCGTGATCGGCTATACGCGCGACCGGCGGGCGGTGACGGCGCGCGACCTGAAGGCGGATGGTGCGATGGCGGTGCTGCTGGCGCAGGCGATCAAGCCCAATCTGGTGCAGACGCTGGAGGGCAATCCCGCGCTGGTCCACGGCGGCCCGTTCGCCAATATCGCGCATGGATGCAATTCGGTGATCGCCACGCGCACCGGCCTGCGCCTTGCCGATTATGTCGTGACCGAGGCGGGGTTCGGCGCGGACCTGGGCGCCGAAAAGTTCTTCGACATCAAATGCCGCCAGGCGGGCCTGCACCCCGACGCGGCGGTGATCGTCGCCACCGTGCGCGCGCTGAAGATGAACGGCGGTGTCGCCAAAAGCGATCTGGCGATCCAGGATGTCGAGGCCGTTCGGCGCGGGAGCGTCAATCTGATCCGGCACATCGGCAACATCCGCCAGTTCGGCGTTCGCGCCGTCGTCGCGATCAACCGCTTCCCCACCGACGCCGACGAAGAACTGGCGGCGATCACGGCGATCGCCGACGCGCAGGGATCGCAGGCCATCGTCTGTACGCATTGGGCCGACGGCGGCGCAGGCGCGGAGCGGCTGGCCGAATGCGTCGTGGCCATCGCCGATACGCCGTCGCAATTCGCGCCGCTCTACGCCGACGATCTGCCGCTGTTCGACAAGATCGACACCGTCGCCAGGCGCATCTACGGCGCCGAAGCGGCGGTCGCCGATCCGGGCGTGCATGCGCAATTGGCGCGGTGGGAAGCGGCGGGGCACGGGCATCTGCCGGTGTGTATCGCCAAGACGCAATACAGCTTTTCGACCGATCCCACCGCACTGGGTGCGCCATCGGGCCATGTCGTATCGGTCCGCGACGTTCGACTGGCGGCGGGCGCGGGCTTCGTCGTGGCGATCTGCGGCGACATCACGACGATGCCGGCCTGCCGCGCGTTCCGGCCGCCGAAGCGATCCGGATCGATGCGCAGGGCCGCATCGAAGGGTTGTTCTGAGGGCTGGCCCCTGGGAGCGCGTGCTTCGCGCAGGCCCGCTTGCCTGCACGATGCGGATGCGCGACGATGCGGGGCATGACAGAACCGAGCGTCGTCGATCACCGTCCCGAACATGCCGCAGGCACGGTGGTGCTCAACGCCCGGCCGGAGGGCATCCGGCTGGCCGCTGCGGATACCGCGGTCGTCGTGATCGACATGCAGAACGCCTATGCCAGCGAAGGCGGATATGTCGATCTGGCGGGGTTCGACATCGCCGGATCGGCCGGGGTGATCGGGCGGATCGGGCAGGTGCTGGACACCGCGCGTGCGGCGGGGATGCCGATCGTCTTCCTGCAGAACGGCTGGGACGCCGATTATGTCGAGGCGGGGACCGTCGCTTCGCCCAATTGGCATAAATCGAACGCGTTGAAGACGATGCGCGCCCGACCGGATCTGGCCGGGCGGTTGCTGGCCCGTGGCGGCTGGGATTACGACCTGGTAGACGCGCTGACGCCCAGGCCGGGGGACATCCGCGTCCACAAGACGCGCTATTCGGCGTTCTTCAATTCGCAGCTCGACAGCATCCTGCGCGCGCGCGGGATCAGGACGATCGTATTCGTCGGCATCGCCAGCAACGTGTGCGTCGAATCGACGCTGCGCGATGGATTCCACCTGGAGTATTTCGGCGTGATGCTGGAGGATGCGACGCATCACCTCGGCCCCGATTTCATCCAGCAGGCGACGGTCTACAATGTGGAAACGTTCTTCGGCTGGGTGTCCACCGTCGCCGATTTCTGCGGGGCGGTGAGCCAGCTGCCGACCAGGGAGGCATGATGCCGTTCGACGCGATCAACCCGCCGCAATTCCCCACCCCGATCGCACCCTATTCCGCCGGCGCGCGCGCAGGCGATACGGTGTACGTGTCGGGCGTGCTGGCGCTGGGCGAAGGGGGCGCGGTGCTGCACGTCGGCGACGCGGCGGCGCAGACCCGGCACATCCTGGACGTCATCAAGACCACGCTGGAAGCGGCGGGTGCGAGCATGACGGACGTGGCGATGAACCACATCTTCCTGAAGGACCTGGCGGATTATGCCGCGTTCAACCAGGTCTATGCCGAGTATTTCCCCGGCCCCAAGCCCGCGCGCTATTGCATCCGATGCGATCTGGTGAAGCCCGATTGCCTGGTGGAGATCGCGTCGGTCGCGCATCTTGGCTGAGGGCGCACATCTTGCCTGAGGTGGGGGGACTTCATTACGAGACGCACGGCCGGGCGGACGCGCCGCCGCTGATCCTGTCGTCGGGTCTGGGCGGATCGGCGCAGTATTGGGCGCCCAACATCGCCGCGCTGGCGAAACGCTTCCACGTGATCGCGTATGACCACCGGGGCACCGGGCGGAGCGATCGAGCCGCGCTCGCGTCGCTGTCGATCGACGACATGGCGGACGATGTCGTCATGCTGCTCGACCACCTCGACGTGGCGCGCGCGCATCTGCTGGGCCATGCGCTGGGCGGCCTCATCGGCATGACGCTGGCGCTGCGCCGGCCGGAACGGCTGCACCGGCTGGTGGTGGTGAACGGCTGGGCGCGGCTGGAGGCGCATACCGCGCGGTGCTTCGACGCACGGCTGGCGCTGTTGCGGCGTGTCGGCGTGGGCGCCTATATCGCGGCGCAGCCGATCTTTCTGTATCCGGCCAATTGGCTGACCCTGAACGCCGACGTCGTCGCCGCCGAACTGGCGGCGCAGCGCGCTCATTTCCCCGACAGCGCGACAGTCGAACAGAGGATCGCCGCGATCCGCGCGTTCGACGTGCACGATCGTATGGGAGAGATCACCGTGCCCATGCTCGCGGTGTCGAGCGAGGACGACATCCTGGTGCCGTCGATCGCGTCGTCGCGGATGATCGAGCGCCTCGACCTCGACACCGGCGGGACGCACCGGGGCGGCACGCATTGGTCGATGGGGTGGGGCGGCCATGCCTGCAACGTCACCGACCCCGACACCTTCGACGCCGTGGTTCCGAGATGGATCGCCGACGGCGTCCTTCCGGAGGATTGAACCCCATGCAAGTCGGCGTCTTCGTGCCCATCAACAACAACGGCTGGCTGATTTCGGAGACTGCACCGCAGTACAAGCCGAGCTTCGACCTGAACAAGGCGATCGCGCTCAAGGCCGAGGAGCATGGCCTGGATTTCCTGCTGTCGATGATAAAGCTGCGCGGGTTCGGCGGGAAGACCGAATTCTGGGAATATGGGCTGGAAAGCTTCACCCTGATGGCCGGGCTGGCCGCGGTGACCGAGCGGATCAAGATCTATGCGACCTGCCCCACGCTGGTGATCCCGCCCGCCTTTGCCGCGCGGATGTGCAGCACGATCGATTCGATCAGCCACGGTCGGTTCGGGCTGAACCTCATCACCGGCTGGCAAAAGCCCGAATACAGCCAGATGGGGCTGTGGCCGGGCGAAGAGCATTTTCGCAACCGATATCGGATGCTCGACGAATATGCCCACATCCTGCGCGACCTGTGGGATACCGGGCGTTCCGACTTCA
>DASTLZ010000064.1:0-4444 GCA_035714425.1 Sphingomonas sp. | reverse complement strand
CGACGAATCGGCGGAGATTATGCGCGTGTGGGTGACCAACGAAGCCGGCGCCAGCGTGTGGATCGCCGCCCACATCCTCGAAGACCCGCGCGTCTTCGGCTATCTGATGGCCGACACCATCCGCCATGCCGCCCGCGCCTATGCCGGCACATGGAGCATCGACCCCGACGATGCCTTGCAGCGCATCGTCGACGGGCTTGCCGACGAGTTGCGCGAGCAATTCGCGACGCTCGACACCATTCAGGAAGGAAAGCTGAACTGATGCCCTGGGATCGTAATCAGATGGCCGCGCGCGCGGCGCAGGAATTGCGCGACGGTTATTACGTCAATCTGGGCATCGGCATCCCGACCCTGGTCGCGAACAACATCCCCGCCGGGATGACCGTGACGTTGCAGAGCGAGAACGGGATGCTGGGAATCGGGCCGTTCCCGTATGACGACGAAGTCGACCCCGACCTTATCAACGCCGGAAAACAGACGATCAGCGAATTGCCGCAAAGCGCCTATTTCGGCAGCGAGCAGAGTTTCGCGATGATCCGCGGCGGCCATATCGACCTGACCGTGCTGGGCGCGATGGAAGTCAGCGAGGATGGCGACATCGCCAACTGGATGATCCCCGGCAAGATGATAAAGGGCATGGGCGGCGCGATGGACCTGGTCGCCGGGGTCAAGAAGATCATCGTCGTCATGGATCACAATGCCAAGGACGGATCGCCCAAGTTCATCCCCGCCTGCACGCTGCCGCTGACCGGCCGCAACGTCGTCGACATGATCGTCACCGATCTGGCGGTGTTCCAGCGCCCGGATCACCAGACGCCGTTCAAGCTGGTGGAATGCGCACCCGGCGTGAGCGCGGCGGACGTGCGGGCGAGGACGACGGCGGCGTTTGTGGAATAGCCAAGCAGATTGTTGGCACGACCCTGCGAGCGTGCCATCCTCGCGCTCCGTCGGCCGGAGGATCATCATGCGCATCGTGCAAATTGCTTCTGCGGCCGCTGCCATTTGGATGATGTCGCTGAACCCGTCGATTGCCCAGCCGACGAAGGCGGAGCCGCCGGCTACGCCCCAGGCGCTCGACCGTCTCGATGCCTATGCGCAGGGCGTAACCGCCGCCGGCCAGTTTTCCGGCGTGATCCTGGTGGCGAAGGACGGCAAGGTGGTGTTCGAGCGCGCTTATGGCCTGCGCGACGAGAAGGGCGACGATCCGCTGAAGGTCGACACGCGGTTCGACCTGGCGTCGGCGGGCAAGATGTTCACCGCCACCGCCGTCCTTCAGCAAATCGCATCGGGTAAGCTCGCGCTGACGACGACGCTCGGCGAAGTCCTGCGCGATTATCCCAATGCGGCGATGCGCAAGGTCACGATGGCCCAGCTCCTGACGCACAGCGCCGGCGCCGGCGAAACCGATGCCTTGTTCTACCCCGAAGATCTGGCGTGGCGCGGACGAGAGCCAAAGGTCGCTGATCTGGTCGCCCTGTACGCGAACCGTGACCCGACGTTCCCGCCGGGCACGACGCAGGAATACAGCAATCACACCATGATGCTGCTCGGCAGGATCGTGGAAGTCCTGTCCGGGCAGGATTATCGGGCTTACGTCGCAGACCATATCTTCCGGCCCGCGGGAATGGACGCCGGCCACCCCAACGACGCCTGTCGCATCGACGACCCTGGCCAGGCGGTCGGCTATGTCGCGGTTGCTGGTGAGCGGTTGCCCAATTGCTTTGCCGCGCTCGACGGCGGGTGGCCGGCGGGCGGACAGGCGTTCACGGCAGGGGACATGCTTCGCTTCGTCACTGCGCTTCGCCAAGCGCGGCTGGGCGTACCACGCGCGCTGTTCGAACAGGCGACGACGCCCAAACTGAAGGGCTTCGGCCTGGGTTTCTTCGCGACCGATTATGGTGGCGAATTCCTGCCGCGCGATCTGCGCTGGGGGCATGGAGGGCAACTCTATGGCCAATGCGTCGACATCCGAACCTATGAAGCGACCGGCGAGACGATCGTGACGCTGGGCAACAACGATGGTCCCGTCTGCTTCCGCATCGCGGGTTTCCTGCATCAGGACTGGCGAACTCGCCGCCGCGTCACCCCAGCCGGGGCACCAGGACGCCGTTGACCACGTGGACGATGCCGTTCGCCTGGCGGACGTCGCCGGTTTCGACATAGCTTGCGTTGCCGTTGACGTCGGTCAGCGTGATGTTGCCTTCGGTCAGGTCGAGGGTCAGCACATCTCCCTCCACCGTGGTCAAGGTGGCGATGCCACCGCCGGTGGCGATGCGGCGCGTGAGTTCGGCGGTGGTCAGGGTGCCGGGGACGACGTGGTAGGTCACCACCTTGACCAGGGAAGCCTTGTTCTCGGGCTTCAACAGGGTGTCGACCATGCCGGGGGCAAGGCGGGCAAACGCTTCGTCGGTGGGGGCGAAGACGGTGAAGGGGCCGGGGGAGGACAGCGTTCCGACCAGCCCTGCGGCTCTCAGGGCGGCGGCCAGCGTCGACAGCGTCGGGGACGTAGCGGCATTTTCGGCGATCGTGCGGTCGGCCGGCATCGGCACACCGCCCACCATCGGGTTCGGTGCTGCGGCCGGTGTCGGCACAGGTGCCGGCGTTGCGGCGCGGTCGTCGCGCGGCGCGGAACAGCCGGCGAGGAGCAGGGCGCCGGCCAAAGCGGCGGCGGCGAGGCGTTTCATCGACCGGACTTTCATCGCAGGGAAGTACGGACGGGCGGGGAGAGGGTTCCCCCCCACGATGGCGCGTTCAATAGGGCTTGGCGGCGGCCAGGACATTGGCGAGCAGGCCGAAGTCGCGTTCCCGTGGCGACGCGCGGCGCCAGACCAGCGCGATCCGCCGCGCGGCTTCGGACGAATCGAGCGGGCGGGCGACGATGCCGGTATGCTCCAATATGCCTGCGCGCACCGCCATTTCGGGCAGCATGGTGATGCCCAGTCCGTTGTCGACCATCTGCACGATCGTGTGCAGCGACGTTCCCATCATCGTTGCCTCAGCGCGCGCGCCGGGGCGGTCGCACGCGGCGAGCGCATGATCCTTCAGGCAATGGCCGTCTTCCAGCAACAGCAGGCGCGCGTCGTCGATCGCGGTGGGGGAGACGCTGGGCGGGGCGGTGCCTTCGTCCCCCGGGAACGCCACGAACAGCCGATCGTCGAACAATTCGCGCGTGGCGACGTCGCCGCAAGCATAGGGAAGCGCGAGCAGCACGCAATCGGTGCGGCCGTTGTTCAGCCCCTCGCACGCCGGCCCGCTGGATTCTTCACGCAGGAACAGCTTGAGATCGGGATAGTCGCGCCGCAGCCGGGGCAGGATGGCAGGGAGCATGAACGGCGCGATCGTCGGGATGACGCTCATCCGCATCTCACCCGACAAGGGCCGGCCGGCGGCGCGGGCCATGTCGCTCAGCTCGTCCGCTTCGCGCAGCACCAGCCGCGCCTTCGCCGCGATGCGCTCGCCCAACGGCGTGAAGCGCACGACGCGGCGGGTGCGCTCGACCAGGGTGACGCCGATCAGCGTCTCCAGCTCGCGGATGCCCGCCGACAGCGTCGACTGGCTGACGAAACACGCATCAGCCGCCCGCCCGAAATGGCCGTGGTCGAGCAGCGCGACCAGATAATGAAGCTGCTTCAGGGTCGGCAGATAGGTGGCGGTCAGCGACATTCTCCATATGGGCTGTACGTCGATTAGCGGTTCGCACGACGCGGTGCACTGGGCTATGCCGCCCGGCATGTGGCAGCTGTATCAATTCCCCCTGTGTCCGTTCAGCCGGAAGGTGCGGCTTTTGCTGGGCGAGAAGGGCGTCGGGTACGAACTGGTCCGCGAATCGCCGTGGACCGAGCGCGACGAGTTCCTGCACATGAATCCGGCCGGGCAAACGCCGGTGATGGTACACACCGGCCGAAGCGCGCAACCGTTGATCGATTCGACGGCGATCTGCGAATATTTCGAGGAAACCGTCGAAAAGGCAGCGATGATTAACGGCACGGCGCACAATCGCGCTGAAATTCGCCGTCTGGTGTGCTGGTTCGACACCCAATTCTTTCGCGACGTGACGGGGCCGCTGCTCCACGAGCGTATGGTCAAGCGCGTGGCGGAACGCGCCGCCCCCGACGCGCGCGCGCTGCGCGACGCGATGAAGGGGGCGGTGAAGCATCTGGACTATACCGATTATCTGCTGGATCACCGCAACTGGCTGGGCGGTGCGACGTTCAGCCTGGCGGATCTGGCGGCGGCCGCGCAGATTTCGGTCGCGGATTATCTGGGCGGCATCGACTGGAAGGGCCATGAGCAGACGGCGCGCTGGTATCGCGGGCTGAAGAGCCGGCCGAGCTTTCGCCCGCTGCTGTCCGAACGGATGGAGCTGGTGTCGCCGCCGAGCCATTACGACAATGTCGATTTCTGAGCCGATCGGCATCGACGACTTCCACCGTGTCGACATCCG
>DASTLZ010000063.1:0-10743 GCA_035714425.1 Sphingomonas sp. | reverse complement strand
GCCCCTTCTGATGTGGGCGGCGGCGGCCAGCATCGGCTGGTTCGTCGTCGATCGGCTGCTGATCCGGCCGCTTCGTCGGCTGCGCACCAGCGTGGCGGCATTCACCCCCGGCGAGCTGATCGATGCGGGTGCGGCCGGCCGGATGCCGGCGCAGGAGATACGCGAACTGGGCGATACGTTTCGGGCGATCAGCCGCACGGTCGCCCTGCACGAAGCGGGATTGGCCGAGGGACTGGTTCGCCAAACCAAGCTGACCCGCGAAGTGCACCACCGGGTCAAGAACAACCTGCAAGTCATCTCCAGCCTCATCAATTTCCATGCGCGCGGCGCGCCCAGCCCGGACGCGACCGCCGCTTACGCGTCGATCCAACGCAGGGTCGATGCGCTGGCAGTCGTCCACCGCAACCATTTCGCGGAAATGGAGGAGAACCGCGGGCTGAACCTCCGCCCCGTACTGGGCGAACTGGCCGCGAACATCCGCGCGACTGCCACCAGCGGATCGGCCGCGATGGGCATTACGCTGGATATCGATCCCTTTCTGGTGACGCAGGACGTAGCCGTGGCCGTGGCGTTCCTGACGACCGAAATGATCGAACTGGCGACCTGCGGAGAAGAAGCGGCGCAAGTTCGCATATCCCTGAAACCCGATGAGCGGGAAGACCGTGCCGTCCTGCGCGTCGTGTCGCGCGCCCTGGTGGAGACGGAGGCGCTACGCGCGCATTCGGCCGCCCGCTATGGCCGGATCATGGAAGGCCTGTCACGGCAGTTGCGATCGCCCTTGCATTACGATCCGCTGGTCGGCGCCTATGAAATCGCGATCGCGATCCGAGGACGCGATTGAGCGCCGAACTTTTTTCCTGAAAATTTTCGGACAGCCGGGAACATCGCGCCGCAATCGTCGTTTTCATTCCCGGACAGCGAATTTATGCCCCCCCCGCTCTCGCTGTCCATGACATAGGCCCGAAGGCGTCCACCCTCCCCCCCCCGGTGGCGTCTTCGGGCCTTAATCGTTTTCAGCACATCGTCGAACGCCGATACCGCCAGCGGAACGATCCGCCATGTGGAACATTGGCCGTTTGGCAATTGCGCTCTTGAAGGAGGCTCCCATGAGCAAGGTATTCGGGAAAAAGATTCTGAGTCTCGCGATCGTCGCGGGCGCGCTGATGGTCAGCGCATGCAACACCGTCGAAGGCATGGGCAAGGACGTGAGCTCCGCTGGCAAGACTGTTGCCAAGACGGCTGACGATTCCAAGTAATCGTACTTCGGGTCACGGAACGGGCTCCCCGCGCACGTCGCGGGGAGCCCGTTGTGATTCAGGCCCGTTGCAATTCAGGCCCGTTGCAATTCAGGCCCGTTCTGATTCAGGTCTCGACGATCGCGTCGCCTGCCTTGGCGCGGCTGCGCTCGGTGAACCAGATGCCGATGATGGCGACTTCGTACAGCAGGATCAGCGGCACGGCGAGCAACACCTGGCTCATCAGATCGGGCGGCGTCAGGACGGCTGCCACCGCGACCGCGCCGACGATGGCATAGCGGCGTGCGTTGATAAGGCCCAGGCGGGTGACGATCCCGGCACGTTCCAGCAGCATCAGCAGCACCGGCAGCAGGAACGCCAGGCCGAAGCCGAACAGGAACTGCATGATGAAGGTCAGGTAATTGCCGATCGCGGGCAGTGCCTCCTGGTGGACGCCGCCGACGTCGCCCTGAAAGCTCAGCAGGAAATGGAGCGCCATCGGCACCGCGATGAAATATGCCATCGATGCGCCCATGCCGAACAGGACCGGCGTCGCGAACAGAAACGGCAACAGCGCCCGACGTTCCTTGCGGTACAGACCCGGCGCGACGAACTGCCACAATTGATTGGCGATCACCGGAAAAGCGATCATCATCGACGCGAAGAACGCGACCTTGACCTTCACGAAGAACGCTTCGAAAATCTGGGTATAAATGACGGTCTTCTGCCCGGCGGTCAGCAGCGGCCGAACGAGCAAGGCAAAGATGTCCTCAGCGAAAAAATAGCTGATGCCGAACGCGACGACCATCGCGGCGATGCAGTACAGCAGACGTCGCCGCAACTCGATCAGATGATCGAGCAGCGGCGCACGGCTGGCGTCGACGTCGTCGATCTCGCTCAAGATGCAGCCCCTTCGGGCGGGCGGGCCGGCGCCGGTGCGGCGACGACCGTCGGCTTCTCGACCGTCACAGGTTGCGCGGATTCATCCTGGTGCGGCTGGGGATCGTCAGGTGCCGCCACGTCGCTCGCGTCAGATGTTACGGCGGGGTGCTCGCGCATGATCCGCGCGTTTTCTTCCGCCCATTTCTTTTCCATTTCTTCCAGCTCGGCTTCGCGCACCATCGTGTCGAAGCCGGAGCGGAACTGGCGTGCGACACCACGCGCGCGGCCGACCCAATGGCCGACCACCCGCATCGCCTTGGGTAGATCCTTTGGGCCGATCACCACCAGCGCGACGACGGCAACCAACACCAATTCTTGCGGCGCAATATCCAGCATTCAATCGGCCGAAGCGACGGTCAGCGATCTTCGCGCGCGCGGTCGGCGTCGCGCAGGCGTTCGCCATCGCGGTCGAAAGCAGGCTCCGCCGCTTTCTGCGCTTCCAGCCGGGGCGATTTGGCCGACGCCGAATCATCTTCGGCCATACCCTTCTTGAAATTCTTCACGCCTTTGGCGACGTCGCCCATTAAATTGGAGAAACGACCGCCGCCAAGCAGCAGAATCGCGACGACCGCGAGGACTAGCAGATGGATGGGGCTAAAACCGCCCATGACAATTCTCCTGAAGCTGATCCCTATCTAGGCTTGCCGGACGCCCAATGCCACACCTGCGTTGCCGTTCGTCCGGTATAGGCCAGCAAGGCATCGCGCTTGGCGATCAGGGCGTCGAAATCGCCGGCACCAGCGCCCGCACCGGCCATCGCGCGATCGAGCCGCGCGCGGGCCTCCGCCGTGATCTCGCCCAGCCGCGCCGCAATGTCGCGCATCTCGTCCATCCGTGCCCAGCAATCGAGCACCAGGTCGCACCCGGCCGTGATCGCGCCCGCCGCTTTCTCGCCGGCGGTGCCCGACAGCGCCTTCATGTCGATGTCGTCGGTCATCAAAAGTCCGTCGAACCCGATCCGCTCGCGAATGATCCGCTGGATGACGATGGGGGACAGCGTGGCAGGATGCGCCGCGTCCCAGGCCTCATAGACGATGTGGCAGGTCATCGCCATCGGTGCCGACGCAAGTGTCCGGAACGGCTCCAGATCGATCGCCAGTTCGGCGTCGGACGCGGTGACGGTCGGCAGCAGATGGTGGCTGTCGACCCGCGCGCGGCCGTGACCCGGCATGTGTTTGACGACACCGACGACCCCGCCGTCCGCCAACCCTTCCAGCATGGCACGTCCCATCGCCGCGACTCGCATGGGCTCGCGGCCGAAGGTTCGGCAGGCGATCGCCTGCGTCGTATCGGGTTGCGACACATCGAGCAGCGGCGCGCAATCGACCGTGATGCCGATCTCGCGCAGCATCAGCCCCAGCGCATGGCCGTTCGCGCGCGCCGCCTCGATCGCGGAAATGGGCGCGACATCGTACAGCGCATCGAATGCCGGGCCGGCAGGAAACGCGGGCCATTCGGGCGGCCCCAATCGCGCGACGCGCCCACCTTCCTGATCGATCAGGATCGCCAGATCGGCACGACCGGCAAGATCGCGCAGCGCATCGGTCAACGCGCGGACTTGCGCGCGATCGACCACGTTGCGCCGGAACAGGATGTACCCTGCCGGCTCCGCCTCCGCGAAGAACGCGCGTTCGTCGGGGGTGAGCGTGGGGCCGGACAGGCCGAAAATGACGGGCTTCATGCCGTCCGTCTATCTTGCCCCGCCCCATTGCGAAAGCTCAGCCCGCGACGAAGCAGCTTTCGCCCGCGACGCGCAGGCGCCCGCAGATGTCCGCCGCCTGATTGGCGCTGCCGGCATTGACGCGCAGGCGATAGAGCGTCTTGCCGCCCGCGACGACGGGTTGCACCGATTTGCCCAATGCCGCGATATAGGCGAAGCGGCGGGAGAAATTCGTCCAGGCCGCATTGGCAACGGCTTCGCTGGGAAATGCGCCCAATTGGATCAGCGATCCGCTTGCAGCCGGCTCGGCCACGGCAGCGCGCTGTGCCTCGACAGGCTTGGCCGCGACCAGCTTGCCGCCCGATGCCGGCACCTGCGCCACCGCATTGTGCGCGCCCTGGCCCTGCGGTGGCGGCGTCTTCACCACCCGCGCCCCGCCGACCGGGCGTTCGGGGACGGCACGCAAGTCGATGGCGCCATTGCCGCTGCCCGTGCCGGCGCTGGTCGCGATTGCGGCTTCGCCCTCTCCTTTGACCTTCAGCCCGCCGGGATCGTCGGGCTTCACCTTGTAATCGCCCGCCTGCGCGGCGATCAGTTGGCCGTCGCTGGCCGCGCCGTTGTTCTGCAAGCGATAGATGCCCAGGATCAGCGCGGCGAGGACGACCAGACCCAGCAGCACGAGCGCGATGACACGGCCGATGCCGACCCCCTCGCGCTCGTCGGATTCCACGGTTTCCAGCCAGGGAAGCCGATCTTCCTCGCGCAAGTCCATGTCTTCGGCCATCAGTGCATCTCCGTCACCGCCTCGACCCCCATGATGCCGAGCCCGTTTCGGATGATCTGCCCGATCCCTGCCGCCAAGGAAAGCCGCGCCCGAGTGGCGTCCGCATCCTCGACGACGAGGAAGCGCCGATCAGGCCGATCGTTGCCGACGTTCCACAAGGCATGGAATGCAGCGGCCAAGTCGTAGAGATAAAAGGCGATCCGATGCGGCTCTCGCGCGCTTACCGCCGTCTCCACGATACGCGGGAACTGCGCCGCCAGCTTCACCAGCGCCAATTCTTCCGTATCAAGCCGGGACAGATCGGCGTCGCCAGCCGCAATCCCCGCCTCTTGTGCGCGCCGATGCAGCGACGCGATCCGCGCGTGCGCATAATTTACGTAGAAGACCGGATTGTCCTTCGACGCCTCTACGACTTTGGCGAAGTCGAAATCCATCTGCGCGTCGGACCGCCGGGTCAGCATCGTGAAGCGCACCACATCGCGCCCGACTTCGCGCACCACGTCCGCCAGGGTGACGAAATTGCCGGACCGCTTGGACATCTTCACCGGCTCGCCGGCGCGCAGCAAGCGCACCATCTGCACCAGCTTAACGTCGAAACGCGTCTTGGCATCGGTCAGCGCGGCGACCGCGGCGACGATACGCTTGACCGTCCCCGCGTGATCGGCGCCCCAGATGTCGATCAGCGCGTCGGCCGACTGCGCCTTCTGGAAATGATACGCCAGATCGGCACCGAAATACGTCCATTGGCCGTTCGACTTCTTGATCGGCCGGTCCTGATCGTCGCCGAACGCGGTGGAGCGGAACAGCGGCAGCTCGACGGGCTCCCAATCGTCCGGCGTCTCGCCCTTGGGCGCTTCGAGCACGCCGTCATAGACGAGCCCGCGCGCGCGCAATTCCGCTTCGGCTGCCGCGGGTTTGCCGGCCGCCTGCAATTCCGCCTCCGACGCGAAGACGTCGTGATGGATGCCGAGCAGAGCCAGATCGTCGCGGATCATCGCCATCATCGCCGCGACGGTGATGGTGCGGAACGGCGCAAGCCAGGCGTCCTCGGGCGCATCGGCGAACCGATCGCCGAATTCGGCCGCCAGCGCGGCACCGACCGGGACCAGATATTCGCCGGGGTAGAGACCTTCCGGGATGGTCACGGTCGCGCCGAGCGCCTCGCGATACCGCAGGTGTGCGGAGCGGGCGAGGACGTCGACCTGACCACCGGCATCGTTGACGTAATATTCGCGGATCACATTGTGTCCGGCGAAGGCGAGCAGATTGGCCAGTGCATCGCCGACCACGGCGCCGCGACAATGGCCCATGTGCATCGGTCCGGTCGGATTGGCCGAGACATATTCGATGTTGACCGTCACTCCCGCCCCCGACGTCGACCGGCCGTAATCGGCGCCCGAGGCGTGGATCGCGGTCAGTTCGTCGCGCCACGCGGCGTCGGTCAGCCGCAGATTGATGAAGCCCGGCCCCGCGGCGGACGCTGCCTCGACTTCGGGAAGCGCCGACAGCCGGTCGACCAGCGCCTGGGCCAACGCCCGCGGATTGGTCCCGGCCGGCTTGGCCAGCACCATCGCGGCGTTGGTCGCCAGATCGCCGTGGCTGGCGTCGCGCGGCGGCTCCACCGTCACGTTCCGGCGATCCAGCCCGTCCGGCAGCGTGCCGGCGGCGACCAGGGCATCGAGGGCGGCATCGATATGCGCGGCGAACCGAATGTAGAGCGTCATACGCGCAGGCTCTAGCCGATGCACGTCCGCTGTCCAACCAAGCCGCTGTGCCGTCTCGACGTTGCCAGCGACGGCTGCATTTCGTGCAACCGTTACGCCGATCCTTTGCATTTGCGAACTTTGCTGCGGCGCAATATTCACAAACTCGACAGTTCGGGAAAAGACCTGACCGGGCTCGACGCAACACAGCGGGAGACACGATCATGCGCACGACCATCAAGATCATCGCAGCCGCAGCAGTCGCGCTGACATCGACAATCGGCATGGCAGAAAAGCCGCAGCAGCGTTTTACCCATGACGGCAGCACGTATATCTATACTGCCGCACCGACGAACAACGGCCGCACCGTCATCAACGGTCGTCGCCTTCCCGGCGGCGAAGCATTTCGCCTGATCGTGCGCGGTGATCGTGTTTCGGGCGTCGCCGGTGGCATGCCGGTCTCGTTCCGCACTGCCGCTGCCAAGGGCGCAGCGGCGGGCGTCGAACTCGCCGCACGCTGAACGATCCACTTGAGCGACGTGTGGGGCGGGGCACCGGCAGGTGCTCCGCCCCATTTCGCGTCCGGGATCAGAAGCCCTCGGGCAGATCGATCGCCCCCACCAGGTCGCGATAGCGCGCGATGGCGTAACGATCCGTCATTCCCGCGATGAAATCGGCGATGTGCCGGCTCCTGCCTGGCTCTTCGTCCGGCAAGCGTTCGCGCCATTCCGTCGGCATCGCCTCGGCATCCGCACGATAAGCGGCGAATAAGCCGGACACGATGGTCCCGGCCGCATCCGCGGCTTCCAGCTGGCGCGGATGGTGATACAGATTGGCGTACATGAAGCGCTTCAGATCGCGCTCCGCCTCGCGCATCGCGGGCGAGAAACCCGACAGGCATGTACCGGCGGCACGCACATCCTCCACCGACCGAACGCCGCTGGCCGCAATCCGCGCCGCCGTCTCGGCGATCAGATCGTTGACCATCGCGCCGATCTGAACCCGCACCATTTCCCCCAACAGCCGCGGCACCGGGACACCTGGAAACCGAGCGCGGGCCGTGTCCCAGCTGCGCGCCACCAGCGGCACCGCCAGCAGCTGGTCGAGCGTCAGCAAGCCGGCGCGCAGACCGTCGTCGATATCGTGATTGTCATAGGCGATGTCGTCCGCGATCGCGGCGACCTGAGCCTCCAACGACGACCAGTTCGACAGATCGAGCGGCATGGGCGCATCGGCTTCGGCAAGCGCCCACCCCGGGTGGCGCACCGGCCCGTTGTGCTTGGCGAGACCTTCCAGCGTCTCCCACGTCAGGTTCAGCCCGGTCCACAGCGGATAGGGCCGCTCGATCGTCACCAACGTGCGCAGAGTATGGCCGTTATGGTCGAAGCCCCCCGCGTCCGCCAATGCGGCTTTCAGCGCATCTTCGCCGGCATGGCCGAACGGCGGGTGGCCGATATCGTGCGCCAGGCACAAGGCTTCGGCGAGGTCCTCGTTCAGGCCCAGCGCGCGTGCCACGGTGCGGCCGATCTGCGCGACTTCCAGACTGTGGGTCAGGCGGACCCGGAAATGATCGCCGTCGGGCGCCATGAACACCTGCGTCTTGTGGCGCAGGCGGCGGAAACTGATCGAATGGATGATGCGATCACGGTCGCGCTGAAACGCATCGCGCGGCCCACGATCGGTCCCGCTTTGTTCCCGATGGAGCCGACCTTTGCTGCGTGCCGGGTCCGAAGCCCAGGGCGCACGGCCGATCATCGCCGGCGCGATCCCTTCCGCGTGGCTTTCTTCTCAGGCTGTTTTTTCTCTGCGTCGCGGGTTTCGGACGCCTTCTTCTTGTCGGACGGCTGGTCGTCATCTGCATCGGCACGCCCGGACTTGCTACCCAGCCGCGTAACGTCCTGCCCCGATTCGCTGGTGAAGGTGAAGGCCGAGACGCCTTCCTTCTTCAGGTCGTTCACGAACTGCCGGGCCTCGGCGTCGGTCTTGAACGGCCCGGTCAGGACGCGGTTGGTGGCGCGGAGCGGCGTCGACCAGCCCGCACGACTGCCGAATACGGCCGGCGCCTTGGCCTTTACCGCGCCGAACGCCCTGGGCAGATCGCGTTCGTTGGCGCCGCCCGATACCTGCACCCAGATGCGTTCGGGGTTGGCGCGGGCCAGCCTCTTTTCCTCGGCCACCTCGCGATCTGCGACCACTTTCGCTGCCGCATCGGCTTTTTTCTGGGTGAGCGTTTTTTTGTCGGCAGCAGCCTTGCGATCAGCCGCCTTCTTGTCGGCAAGCGCTTTGGCGCGCTGCAGCTTTCCGGCAGCGAGCCGATCGACATCGCTGGGCTGCGGTGCAGCGACCGGGGCCGCCACGGCCTGAGCCACCGTCGCGCGGGGTGCCTCGACGCCGAGTTCGGCGGCGGGGACAGACAGGTTGGCGACGATCCGGGCGAGAATGGTGTCCTCGCTGGCGCGTGTGCTGGCCAGCGAACGGAGCGTGCCCGCGGGCACGGGCGCGACCGGGGCGGGCATGCGGACGGCGGACGCGACCTGCGGGGCCGGCGTGGCGGCAGCCGGCGCGATCGAGAAGCCCGGCGTCGGCAAAGGCGTCGCGGCGGCTGTCGCCTGGCGCTCCGGCGTGACCGTGACGGGGGTGGTGGTCTGCTGTGTGGGAGAAATTCCCGTCGATATGCCCGTCGGCGCCGCCTGCGCTGTCACGTCTCGCGCCACCCCGGTGCCGGGAGCGGGCATGGCGGCCGCAGCAGCGACGATCGCCGGCCCGGTCGCCACAGGTCGCGCAGGCACAGGTCCGGCGGGGATGGCGGTGCGCCCGGGCTGCGTGGCGAGACCCGCGCTCGTGGCGGCTGGCACGCTGGCAGCGCCGGTGGTCGGGGCGGTCGGCGGCGGCGGCGTCCGGGCAGCGACCAAGGGCGCGGGGCGGTTTGCGATGTTGCTGGGGGCGATCACGGCGGCGGTTTGCACGCCGCGCGAATCGCGACGGGGGCGTCCGCTCGGCGCCGGCACGGCTACGGATGTGCTGGCGACCATCGTCGCAGCTCCGTGCTCGGCCGACAACGGCGGCAGGCTGGGCGCCATCCGCGCATCGGCCAGGCGTTCGGGCGTGGCGCGGACCTCACCGAAATGCACCGCAAAGGCCCGATCCGTGGCGGGCAAGGTCGGCAAGCGCGCGAAGAACCCGCCCAGCCCGGCCGCTCCACCCGGCATCATCGTCGTCGCGATGCGCGTCGCGCCTGCGACATCGCCGGTCATCGCGAGCACGAACGCCTGCGCACGCCACGCGCCACGATCGCCGCGCCGGATCAGCGGATCGAGCAATCGGATCGCCTGCTGCCGATCGCCGGATATTCCCAGGGACAAGGCGTAGCGGCGGATCGTCTCGTCGTCGGTGGGCGCGGCTTGCAGGGCGGTGCGATAATCGCGCTGGGCGCGCGGCTGTTCTCCGAGCAGATCGTACGCGAGTGCGCGATCCGCCGCGAAACCGCGTGCGTTCAGGCCGAATTGTTCGGCTTGGGCGAAATAGCGCAGCGCCTCGCCGGGCCGTTCCGACTGGACGAGGATCGACCCCTGCCCTGCCTTCACCCGGCCGTTGCGTGAATCGACGGCATCGGCGCGCGCGAGCAGCGCCGCCGCCGCGCGCATGTCACCCAGCGTCAGCGAAAGATGCGCGGCGTCCACCAAAGCATCGATGTCGCGCGGGTTGGCGGCCAGCCGGCGCATGTCCGCCGCCAATGCGTCCGCGTCGGTCGTGCCGGGAAGCGGCTGCACGACTTCCTGCGCCACCGCAGGCGCGGCGAGCGACAGCGCCGAACAGAGCAGGCAGGACAGGAACAGGGTGGACCGCATCGGGCGCGAGACTTCCATCAATAGCGCCGCCATATCCTCCCGCGCCACGGCGGAAAGCAATTCGGCGGGCATCCCCGCTAGAACAGACCGATCGTGAACCGGCAATGATCGAGAGACCAAGCAGCGACGAACCGCACGGCCGAACGGACGAGCAGCGAACCCGCCGCTCGCCCCCGTATCGGTCGTTACTGGTTGTTCTGGCGGTGCAGGAAACGCGGGATGTCGACCGGCTCCTTCTCCGGCTCACCGTCCTCGCGCTGGGCGCCGCGCGCGGCGTTCGACATGCGCTCGAACAGCGTGCCGCCCATTTTCACACGCGGTGCCGCCGCAACGGGCTCATCCGCCGCTTCGGCGCCCGGCGACAGCCAGCGGCGGCGCGCACCGCCTTCGTCCGCAGCGGGCGTGGGCGCCGGCGTGTCGGCATAGGTGCGGGGGGCCTCCGGCGCCGGAGCGGCGCGCGGCGCGGCCGGTGGCGGCGCGAGCGCGGCGGCGAGGGCTGCGGCGCGGCTCTGCGGCTCGGGCTGCGGAGTCGGTGCCTGAGAAACGATCGTCTCGGCACCCAAGACCAGTT
>DASTLZ010000062.1:0-28844 GCA_035714425.1 Sphingomonas sp. | reverse complement strand
CGCTATCTGCGCCAGGCGGGCCTGCCCTATGGGCTGACCACCGTCGTCGACGCGCTGCGCCGCGCGCCTGCCGTCGCGTCCGCGCTGATCGCCCGGTTCGAAGGAGCGCATGACCCGGCGGCGCCGGGCGATACCGCCGCGGCGGACACCGCCATCGCCGCGGGGCTCGACGCGGTGTCCGCGATCGACGACGATCGCATCCTGCGCGCGTACCGCGACATGGTTGCCGCGACGCTGCGCACCAACGCCTTTGCGCCCGCTGCTGCCGAAGCGCTGGCGTTCAAGCTGGACAGCGCGTCGATCCCCGACCTGCCCGCGCCGGTGCCGTGGCGCGAAATCTGGGTGTACAGCCCGCGCGTGGAGGGCATCCACCTGCGCGCAGGCCCGGTCGCGCGCGGCGGCCTGCGCTGGTCCGATCGGCGCGACGATTTCCGCACCGAAATCCTGGGCCTGATGAAGGCGCAGCGCGTCAAGAACGCCGTTATCGTGCCCACGGGGGCGAAGGGCGGATTCTACGCCAAGCAATTGCCACCGCCGTTGCAGCGCGAAGCATGGCTGGCCGAGGGAACCGAGAGCTACCGCATCTTCATCCGCGCGCTGCTCAGCATCACCGACAATATCGTCGATGGCGCGATCGTCCATCCGGACGGCGTGCGCATCCACGACGGCGAAGACCCGTATTTCGTCGTCGCCGCCGACAAGGGCACCGCGACGTTCAGCGACGTCGCCAATGCCATCGCGCTGGAACGCGGCTTCTGGCTGGGCGATGCCTTCGCCAGCGGCGGATCGGTGGGCTACGATCACAAGGCGATGGGCATAACCGCCAAAGGCGCGTGGCTGTCCGTACAGCGCCATTTCGCGGAGCGCGGGCTGGACGTGCAAAACGATCCGCTGAGCGTCGTCGGCTGCGGCGACATGTCCGGCGACGTGTTCGGCAACGGCATGCTGCTGTCGAAGACGATCCGGCTGGTCGCCGCGTTCGATCATCGCCACATCTTCCTCGATCCCGCGCCCGATCCGGCCGCCAGCTGGGACGAGCGCGCGCGGCTGTTCGCGCTGCCGCGCTCCAGCTGGGCGGATTACGACACCGCGCTGATCTCCCCCGGTGGCGGCGTGTACGCGCGCACCGACAAGCTGGTGAAACTGTCGCCCGAAGTCCGTGCCGTGCTGGGCATCGAGGCGGAGGCGTTGGAGCCGGGTGCGCTGATCTCCGCCATCCTGAAGGCGCCGGCCGACCTGTTGTGGTTCGGCGGTATCGGCACCTATGTGAAGGCACGCGCCGAAAACAACGCAACCGTGGGCGATCCCGCCAACGACCGGTTGCGCGTCGATGCGGAAGACCTGCGCGTCATCGCGGTCGGCGAAGGCGCCAATCTGGGCACCACCCAGGCGGCACGCATCGCGTTCGCCGCGCGCAGCAATAGTCTGGGGGGCGGCCGGATCAACACCGACTTCATCGACAATTCCGCCGGCGTCGATTGTTCGGACAACGAGGTCAACATCAAGATCGCGCTGAACCGCGAGATGATCGAGGGGCGGCTGGATTATGATGCCCGCAACGCCCTGCTCGGCAGCATGACCGACGATGTCGCGGCCCTGGTGCTGGAGGATAACCGGCTCCAGACGCTGGCGCTGTCGATCGCGGAAGCCGGCGGGGCCGCCGCGATGCCCAGCTATGTCCGCGTCATCGAAATCTTCGAAAGCGCCGGTCGTCTGGACCGCGCGGTAGAGGGCCTGGCGGCGGGCGACGTGCTGCTGCGTCGCGGTGTCGACGGTCATGGTCTGACACGCCCCGAACTGGCGGTGCTGCTCGCGACCGCCAAACTGGCGTTGCAGGACGCGATCGAAGTGCGCGGGCTCGGCCACGATCCTGCACTCGCGAGCGACCTGCACGCCGCCTTCCCGCGCGCGATGCGAGAAACGCAGGCACCGGCCATCGACGCCCACCGGCTGCGCGGCGAAATCGTCGCGACCAAATTGGCGAACCGCATCGTCAACCGCCTGGGCATCCTTCACCCGTTCGAACTGGCCGAGGAGGAAGGCGCCGCGATGGGCGAGATCGCCGCGATGTTCGTCGTCGCGGAGCGTCTGTTCGACTTGCCCAGCCTGTGGGCGGCGATTGAGACGACGGCGATGCCCGAGGCCGCACGGATCGCGCTGTTCGACGAAGCCGCACTCGGCGTGCGCTCACAGATCGCCGATCTGCTGCGCGTGACGCCGGCGGGCAGCGGCCCGGATCAGGTGATCGCGCGGATCGCGTTCGGCATCGCGCAATTGGGTCGCCAGACCCAACATCTGCTGCTGGAGGAAGCGCGGACGCAAAGCGCGCGCATCGCCGCTGCGCTGGAGGCCGTCGGGGCGCCCGCCGATCTGGCGCACCGCGTCGTCCGGTTGTTCGAGCTGGACGGTGCGGTGGGACTAGCCGATCTGGGTGTGCGCCTGGATATCGGCGAAGTGGAACTGACCCGCGCCTTTACCCGGCTGGGGCAGGCCCTGGGGCTGGACTGGGCGCAGGCGACGGCAGCACGCCTGTCGCCGACCGACCCCTGGGAACGCCTGCTGATCGCCGGGCTGGCGCGCGATTTCCAGCAGCTTCGCTTGGACGCCCTCGCGCGCCACGGCGGCACCGATCCGCAGGCGGCCGTGGAAGCGTGGCTGCGAGCGAATGCGGAGCGCGTCGGGCAGTTCAAGGCGGTGATCGACCGCGCCCGCCATGCCACGTTGCCCAATGCGGCGATGCTCGCGCAGATCGCCGGACAGGCGCGGGTGCTGTTGGGGCGATAGGCCGGCCCCGTGCCGGCCCGGCACAGGGCTGGCAACCTATTCCGCCGACGGCCTATTCCGCCGGCACCGGCCGCCGTCTTGCCCGCTGCTTGGCTGCCAGTTCGGCTTTCCAGCTGCGCGCGCGCCACCACATGATGATGCCGGTCACTGCGAGTACGGCCGGCAGGATGCCGCCGACGAAGATGATGACCTGCCACACCATGCCCATGCCCTTGCCATCGTGAACGCGGCGCATCAGCATCATCACCGGGTCGCCGGCGCCGCGCATCGGCGCGACGCTGACCGCGCCGCTGCCGTCGGCGACCGCGAACTGGCGCGGCGGGCCATCGCCACCGACGTAAGCCACCGTCCAGTCCGCTTTCAGATCGGTCGGCCATGTTACGCTGCGCACGTCGCCGCGCCCTCGTGCCCCCGCGCGCGCCAGCACCGTGTCGAGCGCAAGCGCGGGCTTCGCCAGCGGCTTGGCGCGCATCATCGCACCACGATCGGGACCGCGCGGTGCGCCCCCTCCCCCCTTCGCGAACACTTGCGGAAAGCTGATCCACATGCCCGTCAGCGACAGCACGAATAGCGGCAGCGCGATCCAGAATCCGGACAGATAATGCAGGTTGGTGTCGGTGTTGCGATGCCGTTTCCACCGCAGACCGCGCGCCCAGCGGCCGACCGTCGGCCACCACAGCCACAGCCCGGTGAAGCTGGACACCATCATCGCGACGCCGATCCAGCCGACGATCATCCGCCCGACGCCGGGCACCAGCAGGCTGCCGTGGAGCACGTGCAGGAACCGCAAGACGCCCGCGCCACCGGCCGCGACCTCCAGCACCCGCGCGGTCGGCGGATCGAGGTAGACCATCGTGCGCTGCGGCGGGCCGGGCCGGGGCTTGCCGGCCGTCGCCGGGCGCGCCGCGACGACGACCGGGCCGTCGTCCTCGGGCAGGGTCAGCATCGCAATCCGATCACCGGGCTTCAGCACTCTGGCGGCGGCAGCGACATAGGCGTCGGGCGACAGCATCGTATCGCCGGACACCGCGAATCGCTGCGGGTTCAGCATCCTGTCGAGCCCTTCGTCCCAGACCAGCGCCGCGCCGCTCAGCGACAGGGGAATGATGAGGATGGCAAGCACCAGCCCCAGCCATTTGTGAACCTGGAACCAGGCACGGCGCATCGCCAGCTTGCTCATCGTCGTCCCCGTCAAACCGATACTTGCGCGCGGTTGCATGCCCGCTATTGCGCGTCAATCGCAATATACTGCACTAGCAGCCAGATTCGGATCGCGCTGGCCAGGTTGGGCGGTGCGGGTGCGACGATGCGCAACGCGTCGATCTGCGCGATGATCGCATTGACCGGCAGCGCGCGGGCCGCCGCTTGTTCTTCCAGCGCTGCCCAGAACAGCGGTTCCAGGCTGATCGACGTCGGATGCCCGGCGATCGTCACCGATCGCTTGACCGGGCCGGCGAAGCCGCCGGGCGGCGCCACGATAACGCCGTTCACTCGCTGTCGAACAATGCGGCCAACTGCTCGACCATCGCGCCTGCCAGCTGCTCGGCATCCATGATCGTCACCGCGCGCGCATAATAGCGTGTCACGTCATGACCGATCCCGATCGCGACCAACTCGACCGGCGATTTCCCCTCGATCCAGGCGATCACCTGGCGCAGATGGCGTTCAAGATACGAACCGGAATTCACCGACAGGGTCGAATCGTCGACCGGCGCGCCATCCGATATCACCATCAGGATGCGCCGGTCCTCCGGCCGCGCCATCAGCCGCGAATGCGCCCACAGCAGCGCCTCGCCGTCGATATTCTCCTTCAGCAGCCCCTCGCGCATCATCAGGCCCAGATTGGGCCGCGCGCGCCGCCAGGGCTCGTCCGCCTTCTTGTAGACGATGTGGCGCACGTCGTTCAGCCGCCCCGGCTGCGGCGGCCGTCCCGCGGCCAACCACGTCTCCCGGCTTTGTCCGCCCTTCCACGCACGCGTCGTGAAGCCCAGGATCTCGGTCTTGACCCCACACCGTTCCAGGGTGCGCGCCAATATATCCGCCGAAATCGCCGCGATCGAAATCGGCCGTCCGCGCATGGAGCCCGAATTGTCGATCAGCAACGTGACCACGGTGTCGCGGAAATCCGTCTCGCGCTCGATCTTGTAGCTCAGCGACTGGGTGGGATTGACGACGACTCGCGCCAGCCGGGCGGCGTCGAGCATCCCTTCGTCCTGATCGAAATCCCAGCTGCGCGATTGCTGTGCCATCAATCGCCGCTGCAACCGGTTGGCCAATTTGGACACCGCGGATTGCAGATGGACCAATTGCTGGTCGAGATGCCCGCGCAGCCGCGACAATTCGTCCGCATCGCACAATTCGGTCGCCGCGATCACTTCGTCAAACTGCGTCGTCCACGGCTTGTAATCGAACTGGCTCGACGGATCGGCCGACGGTCGATTGGGGCGCACCGGCTGCATCCCCTCCTCGCCATCGTCGCCCAGGTCGCCGTCCATGTCGTCGAACTGGTCGTCGCTGGTTTCCTGACCGTCGCCGTCCTCGCCTTCGGCTTCGCTCTGTTCGCCGCGGGCCTCGACCTGCCCTTCGCCCTGCCCTTGCTCGTCGTCGCTCTGGTCGCTTTCGTCCTGCTGTTGCTCGTCGGTGCCTTTGTCGTCGGACCCGCCCTCGTCGGCCTCTTCGGGCACCTGTTCGCCTTCGACCAATTCCAGGTCTTCAAGCAATTTCATCGCCAGCGCCTGGAAAGCGCGCTGATCGTCGAGCGCCAGTGCCAGCGTGTCGAGGCTCGCGCGATCCTCCACCCAATCGCGCACCAGCGCCAACCCAGGCGCGGCGACCGCGGGAGACGCTTGCCCGGTCAGCCGCTCGCGGACCAGTAGGCCGAGCGCGGTGGACAGCGGCACTTCGGCGCGGGTGCGCGCGCGGGTGATCGGATCGGCGCGCAGCCGCACGTCGAGCGCGGTGGCCAGATTTTCGGTGATCCCCTGATAGCCGCGACTGCCCAGCGCCTCCACCCGCGCGCCTTCGATCGCGTCGAACACTGCGCGCGCCACCGCTTCCGCCGGTGCGCCGCGCGCGTGCATCGCGGTGTCGTGATGCCGCAGCCGCAGCGCGAAGCCATCGGCGAAGCCGCGCGCTTCCGCCACCTGATCCGCGGGCAGCGCACGCGCGGGCATCGGCACCTTGATATGCTTGCCCGATTGCGTCGGCGCATCGGCGGTGAACGCAAGCTCCACCTCCGCCTCACCGGAAATCGCGCGCGCAGCACCACCGAGGACGGCCTTGAACCGATCGAGAGGGGTTTCGTTGGGCATTACCAGAGAACCTCGCAGCCGAATGCGGCGATCTCGGGATCGCGGGTTATCACGGTCAGATTCTCCAGGAGTGATTGCGCGGCGATCAGCCGGTCGAACGGATCCTTGTGCGGACCCGGCAGCGATCCGCCATGCACGCCATGTTCCGGGGTGATGGGCAAATGGCTGAAGCCGTCCTGTTCGACATGGCCACGAAAGCCCGGCAGACGGTCACTCAGTTCGGGCAACTGGCCCTTGCGCACTTTGGTCGCGATTTCCCACGCGGTAACCGCACTTACGAATATCTCGTTCTGCGGATCGCCCATCGTGGTTCGGAGGTACGGTCGCAGCACCGGATCGTCCTTCCACCACCAGATCAGCGCATGCGTATCAAGCAACAACCGCATCAGGTTTGCGGTGGAAAGATGTCGGCATTTTCCATTGCTTCGAGTTCCTCGTCCGTAAAGCAAGGTGCCATGACGTCCTCACACGAGACGTCCTTCAGCAGGTGTTTGAACCGGCCCGGTTCGCGCAACTTGCGCATCGGCGGATCATAGGGGACGATCTTGGCGCGCGGTTCGCCCGCCTTGGCCAGAACGATCTCTTCGCCCGCATGCGCCCGGTCGATCAGCTTCGACAGGTTCGTCTTGGCATCGTGCACGTTGAACGTCTTCTGCGGATCGACATCGGCCATATCGCACCTCCGACGGACTAACTACCTTAGCCCGCCCCCGCGTTCAAGCCTTCCCCACCACGCTTTCCGGCAGGTCCTTGCCGAACACCCGCTGGTAATATTCGGCAACCAGCGGCCGTTCCGCTTCGTCGCATTTGTTCAGGAACGACAGACGGAACGCGAAGCCGACATCGCCGAAGATCAGCGCATTCTGTGCCCAGGTGATGACGGTACGTGGGCTCATCACCGTCGAGATGTCGCCGTTGACAAAGCCCTTGCGCGTCAGGTCGGCGACGCGGACCATGTTGTCGACGGTCTTCTTGCCATCCGGCTTGTCATATTCGCCCGATTTGGCGAGCACGATCTGCGCCTCGGTCGCCGCGGGCAGATAGTTGAGCGTGACGACGATGTTCCACCGGTCCATCTGCCCCTGATTGATCTGCTGCGTCCCATGATACAGCCCGCTGGTGTCGCCCAGACCGACGGTATTGGCCGTCGCGAACAGCCGGAACCAGGGGCTCGGGCGGATCACGCGGTTCTGGTCGAGCAGGGTCAGCTTGCCCTCCGTCTCCAGCACGCGCTGGATCACGAACATCACGTCGGGGCGCCCGGCATCATATTCGTCGAACACCAGCGCGGTCGGCGTCTGCAACGCCCAGGGCAACAGCCCTTCGCGGAATTCGGTGACCTGCTGGCCCTCCTTCAACACGATCGCATCGCGCCCGACCAGGTCGATGCGGCTGATATGCGCATCCAGGTTGATGCGGATGCACGGCCAGTTCAGCCGCGCCGCGACCTGTTCGATATGGGTCGATTTGCCGGTGCCGTGATAGCCCTGCACCATCACCCGGCGATTGTGCGCAAAGCCGGCCAGTACTGCCAGCGTGGTATCGGGATCGAACACATAGGCGGGATCGAGATCGGGCACCCGCTCGTCGGCTTGGCTGAACGCGGGGACTTCCATGTCGATGTCGAGCCCGAACAGGTCACGAACCTTGACCATCCGATCGGGGGCCTGAAGAATCGTCGTCTCGCGCCCGTCGGGCTGGCTGTTCGTATCGGTCATGCACTGTGCCTTAGGGCAAGGATCGCCGCCGACTCAACCGCGACCTTCACTGATCGCGATTTGCTTTTCGCCCGCTCCACGCCATCCTCCGGCAAAAAGCAGCAGGAGAGTGTCGTGACCTATATCCAGGGCTTCGTGATTCCGGTGCCGGTCGCCAAGAAGGATGCCTATATCGCGCTTGCGGCCAAGGCGGCGCCGATGTTCCGCGAATATGGCGCGCTGCGCGTCGTCGAATGTTGGGGCGAGGACGTTCGCGACGGCCAGGTCACCGACTTCCGCCGCGCGGTGCAGGCGTGCCCGGAGGAGAATGTCGTCTTCTCGTGGATCGAATGGCCGGATCGCGCGACATGCGACGCGGCCGAGAAGACGATGATGGAAGACGAACGGATGCAGCCCGATGGCGAAATGCCGTTCGACGGCAAACGGCTGATCTATGCCGGCTTCGCCCGATCTTCGACACCGCGACATGACCGTCCGGCTGTTCCCTGCCTCGGCATAGGCGATTCCCGCCTTTCTCAAGCAAAAGCGGGCGCACCTTTCAGCTGCTGATATGCGTCGATCACCTTGCGCAACGCGCCTTCGTGGCTGCGGTCGCCGCCGTTGCGATCGGGGTGATAGCGGCGGACGAGTTCGCCGTACCGCTTGCGCAGCGCCGTCCGGTCGCAGTCGATCGAGAGGCCCAGGATCTTCAGATTCTCCCGGTCCCGCGTCGACAGCGCGCGGCCATCGTCGCGCGCCACGTCGTCGCGGCGAAAGCGCGCGCCGATCGCGTCGAGCGGATCGGGAAAGTCGGCCCAGCGCGGCCCGCGATCGGCGCTGCCGGAAAACGCGCGCGTTTCCCGTTCCCAGCCGCCGAACGGGCGCTGGGCCGCCTGGATTTCCTCCGGGCTCATGCCGTCGAAGAAATTGTACCGCGCATTGAACGCGCGGACGTGGTCCAGGCACATCCAGCGGAACGGCGGCGGCCCTTCGCTGGGCCGGGCGTCGCGCGCGGGCGCGCGGAATTCGCCGGCTTGCGTACAGCCGGGCATCGCACAGGGCCGATCCGATCCCTCCACCCGTCCATGAAACCGCGGCGCCGGCCGCTCCTTCTTTTGCGCGCCGTCCGCCACCAAATCCCCGCTCGATCCGAAAACCGGGTATATAAGCGCCATGACAGCCACTTCCACCGCTCCACTGAGCGAGATCATCGCGATGCGCCTGACCCAGGCGCTCGCACCGACCGCGCTGAACGTGGCCAACGTCAGCCACATGCACGCCGGGCACATGGGCGACGACGGCACCGGCGAGTCGCATTTCAACGTCGATATCGAGTCACCGGCGTTCGTCGGCCTGTCGCGCGTCGCGCGGCAGCGGCTGGTGAATCGCGCGCTCGCCGATCTGCTGGCGACGCGCATCCACGCGCTGGCGATCAGCGCGCGCGTGCCGGAATGAGGGCAGCCCGTCCCGCCGCGCGCATCCTGCTGGTCGACGGTGGCGGGCGCGTGCTGCTGATGCGCTTCGCGCCGGCAGATCGGCCGCCCTTGTGGTGTACGCCAGGCGGCGCGGTCGATCCGGGTGAAAGCTACGAGGCCGCGGCCCGGCGCGAATTGTGGGAGGAAGTGGGGCTGGACCGCGATTGCGGCCCGCAAGTCGCACAGCGCACCGCCGAGTTCCTGACCTTCGAAGGCGTCGAAGTCACCGCCGACGAGCGCTATTTCCGCATCGACGTCGATACCCTCGCGGTTGCCGCCGGGGCGTTGACCGCGCAGGAGCAGCGGCTGATGACCGGATCGCGCTGGTTTGCGCGCGCGGAGGTCGCGGACTGGCCCGAAACCATCTATCCCGCCGATCTGGTCGAATTGCTCGACGCCACGGAGCCGCTCGATGCGCGATGATCTGTTCGAACAGGTGCTGACCCCGGTTACCCACGATCTAGGCGGCTTCAAGGTTCACCGCACGTTGCCGGCAAAGGACAGGACGATGGTGGGGCCGTTCCTGTTCTTCGATCAGATGGGGCCCGCGCACCTCGACGCCGGCGGCGGTATCGACGTGCGCCCGCACCCGCACATCAACCTGTCCACCGTCACCTATCTGTTCGACGGCGCGATCGACCACCGCGATTCGCTGGGCACCAACACCCGGATCGATCCGGGCGCGGTCAATCTGATGACGGCGGGCCACGGCATCGTCCATTCGGAACGCACGCCGCTGCACGACCGCGCGGGCGGTCCGGCGCTGTCCGGTATCCAGACGTGGCTGGCGCTGCCCGATCATGCGGAGGAGATCGACCCCGCGTTCGAACACGTCGCCGCCGACGCATTACCGATCCTGTCCGCGCCCGGCGTCTGCGCGCGCGTCATCATGGGCCGTCTATGGGGTGTCGCCGCGCCGACGACGACCTATGCCGGGACGATCTACGCCGACATCGCCCTGCAACCCGGTGCCAGCATACCGATCGACGCCGACGCCGACGAACGCGCCGTCTATCTGGCGATGGGGGAAGCGACGCTGGACGGCGTGCCCCTGGAGCCGCAGCGGCTGTACGTCCTGCGCCCCGGCATCGCCGCCACGCTGCGTTCCGCGGCCGGGGGCCGTGCGATGCTGTGCGGCGGAGACGCCTTCGCCACCCCGCGCCACGTATGGTGGAATTTCGTCAGCAGCCGCCGCGACCGCATCGCCGAGGCGAAGCGCGCGTGGCAGGCCGGCGAATTCCCGAAGGTGCCCGGCGACGAAAAGGAATGGATCGCGATCCCGCCCGTGCCCAACACCGTCAGCTACCCGTAACCGCCCGCGCGCGTTCGCTCGACTTCGCGGCGGTAGGTCGGCACAAGGCGTCGAAGTGCGGCACCGCTTCTTACGATCGCGCAGGAGAAGATGATGACAGACCTGCACCGCATCGCGCTGCCCACCGGCGTCACCCTGGACGTTCAGGTCGCCGGGCATGGCGCCAGCCCGCCCGTCATCCTGCTGCACGGCTTCCCGGAATCGCATCGCACCTGGCGCGGGATCGTGCCCGATCTGGCGAAGGATCATTTCGTCCTCGCCCCCGACCAGCGCGGCTATGCGCGATCGTCCAAGCCCGAAGGGGTGGAGCAATATGCCCCGGGGGAGATCGTCGCCGATCTGATTGCGCTCGCCGACCATTTCGGAATCGACCGCTTCACTCTGGTGGGCCACGATTGGGGCGGTGCGGTGGCGTGGATGGCGGCGCTGCAAAACCCGCGGCGCGTGGCCAAGCTGGTGATCGTCAACGCCCCCCACCCGCTGGTCTTCCAACGCTCGATCTTCGACGATCCCGAACAGCGCAAGGCCAGCCAATATATCCGCGCGTTCCGCGCGACCAAGATCGACGAAGGGCTGACCGGCGCCGGCCTGGAGAAATTCCTCGGCTCCACCTTCGCCAAGCATGTGACTCACGCGATCGTCGGCGCGGACAAGGCGGCGTATCTCGACGAATGGTCGCAGCCGGGCGCGATGACGGCGATGCTCAACTGGTATCGGGCCAGCGCCATCGTGGTGCCCGCAATGGACGAAACCCCGCCCCGCCCCGCCTATCTCGACGCCCCCTTCCCGCCCGTGACGCAGCCGACGCTGGTCATCTGGGGCATGCGCGACGTGGCGCTGCTGCCCAGCCAATTGGAACTGGGCGATTACGTACCCGACCTGACGATCGAACGGATCGACGCCGGCCATTTCGTGCCGTGGGAAAAGCCCGACGCCGTGCTGGCCGCAATGCGGCGCTGGGGCATTTAAGCGGCGCGACTTCCGGCCAGGCCCGGAGTCCCTGGCGAGTCAGCGGCCGTCCCTGCGCCGATAAACCCCGATCCGATCGGCCGCGCCATACCAGGCGACCTGCGCGATCGAGCCCAGGATGCGCAGCACGCCGCGCCCGATCGTCCACCACAAGGCGATGCGCTGCCGCATTCAGCCGGCCGGGTCGTCGCGCGCCGCCATCAGGCGTCGTCGCCCATGCGAAGCGCCGCGATGAAGGCTTCCTGCGGGATGCTGACGCTGCCGTATTCGCGCATCCGCTTTTTGCCTTCCTTCTGCTTTTCCAGCAGCTTCTTCTTGCGGCTGGCGTCGCCGCCATAGCATTTGGCGGTCACGTCCTTTCTCATCGCCGCGATCGTCTCGCGCGCGATCACCTTGCCGCCGATCGCCGCTTGGATCGGAATCTTGAACAGATGGCGCGGGATCAGGTCCTTCAGCCGTTCGCACATGCCGCGTCCGCGCGCCTCCGCGGTGCCCCGGTGGACGATCATGTTCAGCGCGTCGACGGCTTCGTTGTTGACCAGCACGCTCATCTTGACCAGATCGCCTTCGCGATAGCCGATCTGGTGATAGTCGAAACTGGCATAGCCGCGGCTGATGCTTTTCAGCCGATCGTAGAAATCGACCACCACTTCGTTGAGAGGCAATTCGTAGGTCGCCTGCGCACGGCCGCCCACGTATGTGAGGTTCTTCTGGATACCACGCCGATCCTGACACAATTTCAGGATGGAGCCGAGATATTCGTCGGGAACATAGATCGTCGCTTCGATCCACGGCTCGCTGATCGACGCGATCTTGTTCGGGTCCGGCATGTCGGCCGGGTTGTGCAGGTCGAGGTGGCCCGCGCCATGCGCCAGTTCGATCTGATATACCACGCTGGGCGCGGTGGTGATGAGGTCCAGGTCGTATTCGCGGGTCAGCCGCTCCTGGATGATCTCCAGATGCAACAGACCCAGGAAACCGCAGCGAAAGCCGAAGCCCAGTGCGGCGCTGGTTTCCATCTCGAACGAAAAACTGGCGTCGTTCAGCCGCAGCTTGGAAATGCTCTCCCGCAGCTTCTCGAAATCGTTGGCGTCGACCGGAAACAGCCCGCAGAAGACGACCGGCTGGACTTCCTTGAAGCCCGGCAACGCCTGCGCCGCCGGGCGCTTGGCATCGGTCAGCGTATCGCCGACGCGCGCCTGCGCCACGTCCTTGATCTGCGCGGTGATGAAGCCGATCTCGCCAGGGCCAAGGTCCGGCAATTGCTCGATCTTGGGGCGGAAACACCCGACACGGTCGACCAGATGGGTCGTGCCCGCCTGCATGAACGCGATCTGCTGACCGCGTTTCAGCACGCCGTCGATCACCCGCACCAGGATGACGACGCCCAGATAGGGATCGTACCAGCTATCGACCAGCATCGCCTTCAGCGGCGCCTCTGCGTCGCCCTTGGGCGGCGGGATCGTCGCGACGATGGCTTCGAGGATTTCGGGGATGCCGATGCCGGACTTCGCGCTGGCCAGCACCGCGCCCGATGCGTCGATGCCGATCACATCCTCGATCTCCGCGCGCACTTTCTCGGGCTCGGCCGCGGGCAGGTCGATCTTGTTGATGACGGGCACGATCTCGTGATTGTGCTCGATCGACTGGTAGACGTTGGCCAGCGTCTGCGCCTCGACGCCTTGCGCGGCATCGACGACCAGCAGCGCGCCTTCGCACGCGGCCAGGCTGCGGCTGACTTCATAGGCGAAATCGACGTGGCCGGGCGTGTCCATCAGGTTCAGGACGTAATCCTCGCCATCCTTGGCCTTATAGGCCAGGCGCACGGTCTGCGCCTTGATGGTGATCCCGCGTTCCTTTTCGATATCCATGTTGTCGAGCACCTGCTCGCTCATCTCGCGGTCGGTCAGGCCGCCGGTCGCCTGGATCAGGCGATCGGCCAGCGTCGACTTGCCGTGATCGATGTGGGCGATGATCGAAAAATTGCGGATCTTGGAAAGCGGCGTGGGCATGCGCGCTCGCCTAGCCCACTCCTGCGCCGGTTTCCAGCGGGCCGGTTTCCAGCGGAGCGCGTCGCGTGGCGTATCGGCCGGCCGAGCGGACTGGCCGCGTTGATCCTTACAACCGGACCGTTCGGCAGAGGCCAAGACGCATCTTGCGCCATCCCGGCCTGCTGGCTATAGGCCCCGCTTCCAGCGTGATCGCCTCGACAAGGGCGATCGATCGGACTCCGTCGGGGAGTAGCTCAGCCTGGTAGAGCACTGTCTTCGGGAGGCAGGGGCCGGAGGTTCGAATCCTCTCTTCCCGACCATCATCCAGTTGCGATAGCAGCGATAATGCCGGGCGCAGGGACAGCGGCCTGAGGTTCGGCTTGAACCCTTTGCCCCCTCGGGTCAGCCACATCTTGCAGAGCCGGATGCTCACGTTTGCACCTTGTGGTCCGGGTAAGATATCTTTGACGCGCCGTTAAGTCCCGGGGGCTACGGCCGGGCGATGCGACACGTACGAGCGCCAGCGCGGATTTTCCTGATCGGAGCGATGTATTTCGTCGCCGCGGCAGCGACGATCGCGACCACGCGCTTCGACGATGGCGTCGCATTCCTGTGGATCGCCACCGCCCTGCTGACCGCCTTGCTGGTCGAGATGCCCAAGAACGCTTGGCCTTCGGCAATCGGGGCGTCGGCCATCGGCAGCGTATTGGCGACCGGGCTGGTCGGCATCGGTTGGCAAGCGGCCCTGCCCCTGGCGGCCATCAACGTCATGGAGGCGTGGATCGCCGCCACGCTGCTGCGCCGCGTTCGGCACACCGATGCCCCGTTCGAATCGCTCGGCTGGCTATTCAGGTTCGTCGCATCGTCGGGCATCGTCGCCCCGCTGGTGACGGCGGCGGCGGCGGCGGCGGCCACGCATCTGACGAACGGGATGATGATCGGGATCAATTTCATCCACTGGTACACTGGCCATGCCCTGGGGGCGTTGACGTTCACGCCCGTGGCAATCCTGTTCCTGCGCGGCGACATGCGAATGTGGCCGGCGGGCGTTTCACTTCGCCGCAAAGGCGAGGCCGTGTTCGTGCTCGGCCTGGTCGCCGTGACGATCGTGGCGGTTTTCGCCCAGAGCGTGATCCCGATGCTCTTCCTGCCGATGCTGCCGATCATCCTGGCCACGTTCCGCCTTGGCCGCGCGGGCGCCGCGCTGTGCGTCGTGATGCTGGCGGTGATCGGCGGCACGCTGACGCTGGGGGATCTTGGGCCGATCGCCCGGACGCATGGCACCACCGGGATGCGCATGCAATTCTTCCAATTCTACCTTGCCGCAACCGTCCTGACGGTGCTTCCCGTCGCTGCCGACCTGGCCCGGCGCGCGCGCCTGTTTCGTGCGCTGCGCGACAGCGAGGCGCGTTACCGCGTGCTGGCCGATCATTCCACCGACATCATCCTCAATCTGGACGTCGACGGCGCCATCCGGTTCGCGTCACCCTCGGTCAGCCAATTGGGCGGATACCGTCCCGCGGACCTGATCGGGCGCAAGGCGACGACCTTGATCGTTCCGGACCAGCATACCCTAGCCGAGGCATCCCACCGCGCTGCCCTGCTTGCCGAGGGGCGGACGATCACGGTCGATTATCTGTGCCTCAGCGAAACCGGCGAGCCGCGCTGGTTCGAAAACCAGCAGCGCGCGATCATCGACGAACACGGCCACATTGACGGCGTGGTCAGCGTCGCCCGCGACATCTCCGCGCGCAAGGCGCTGGAAGCCGAACTCGCCCGGGCCGCATCGACCGATCCCCTGACCGGCCTGCCCAATCGGCGCGCCTTCCTCCAGGAATTGTCACACAACGACGCAGGCTGCATCGCGGTGTTCGATCTGGATCGTTTCAAACGGATCAACGACACCTACGGTCATGCCGCGGGCGACCGTGTCCTGGAAACCTTCGCGGAGGTCGCACGCCTGGCGATCAGGCCGGACGACATGGTCGCGCGCATCGGCGGCGAAGAATTCGCGCTGCTGCTGTCGGGCGCCACCATCCACCAGGCCGAACTGGTCTGTGATCGCCTGCGCGCCGCAGTGGCGAACATGCCGATCGCCTGGGAAGGCGCGGATATCCGCGTCACGGTCAGCGGCGGTGTCGCGTCCCTGAACGGGCGCGGCGGCGCCATCACCATGCGCGCCGCCGACGAGGCGCTCTACCGCGCAAAGGCGCAAGGCCGCGACCGACTGGCCATCGCCGCATAGGGCATCACCGCAGCCGACCGTCCCAAACGATATCGCGGCGCACGCGAAAAGACCGGCATCATCGCGTGCCTTCGCGATGATGCCGGCCTGAAATCCGGCTGGTCGACGTCGGCGCAGACCGCGGATCAGGGATTGCCCTCCAGCCCCTCGATGATGGAGCGGTTCACGTCGATGAGTGCATCGATGTCCTCCCGCCCCGCGGTCACTTCGCTGGTGTAGCGTCCCACCCAAAGGCCGATCGAGATCAATTGCGCCCGTAGCGGCCCGGGCAACATGTTGCCGCGCGCGCCGCACGCATCGCTGAACGCATTCCACATCGTGCGATTGCGAAACAGGATGTCAGTCAGCTGGGCACCGGCCAGACGCTGTTCTCGCGCCGCGATCAAGTCGCCGGTGATCTGACGCACCAGCCGGCACTCCATTGCCCGCGGGCTTTCGACGATCGTGCGTGCACGTTGATAGGCATTCAGGGACATGGGATCTCCAATCCGTTTCGCTTATCATAGGACGCGTGTGACCCGCCGGTACGTCGAGCGTCCTATAAGTCTTTTGTCCCGCGTCGGGATGGGAGAAGATTTCGATGTCGACGATCCTGCCACACGAACTGGCCAGCGTACTCGACGAACACAAGAAGCTGCGTGTTCTGTCGCTGGACTGTTTTGATACCCTGCTGTGGCGCGACGTACATCGTCCCGGCGACATCTTTCCCCTGATGGGCACGGTCGACGCGGCGCAGCGCGGTTACGCGGAGGCGCGTGCGCGCAAGACGCGCATGCTGTTCGACCGCGAATGCGGCGAAGTAACGCTGCGCGAAATCTACACGGCCTATGATGCCTCCGCCGACGAAGCGACCGTCGAGGCGTGGGTCGATGCGGAGATCGAGACCGAAGCGCGCCATTGCTATGCCTTTGCCCCCGTCGTGGAATTGATGCGCGAGGCAAAGCGGCGCGGCCTGAAGATCATCGTCGTCAGCGACACCTATCTCGAGCGGGACCAGCTGGAACGGCTGATCCGCGGCGCCGCGGGCGATGAAGTGGTCGATATGATCGACACCATCTTCTGTTCGTCGGTCTATCGCGCGCCAAAGGGCGGAAAATTGTTCGATCATGTGCTGGCGGATATCCGCGTGCGCCCGAACCGCATCCTGCACATCGGCGACAATCCCCATGCCGATTTTCATGCCGCTGTTCACCACGGGCTGCACGCCCGCCACCTGATCCAGTTCGATGAGGTCACCGTCCAGCGCCTGCGCCAGGAAGCGGCGATGTCGGCGGTGTTGCAGGGCCAGGGTCCGGCGTTCCAGCCGCACCGTGCGGCGCTCGCCGTGGAAATGCCGCAGATCGAGGACCCCGGCGAGGCGCTGGGCTTTGCCGTGCTCGGACCGGTCATGACCGGTTTCGCCGGCTGGATCGCCGACGAAGCGCAGGCTTTGCAGAAGAAGAACGGCGGCACCGTCCACACATTGTTCCTGATGCGTGACGGCCACCTGCCGGCGCTGGTCGCGGAGGCCTTTGATCCCGACGTCCGCGCCCACCGCGTTGAAATCAGCCGCTTCACCTCGCAGGCCGCATCGTTGTCGACCCGGGTGGGGCGGGAAACGTTCGCTCTGGAGGAAATCGGCGACGGTTCCGGCCACGGTTTCCTGAAACAGATGTTGCTGACCGAGGAGGAGAGCGAGGAATTTCTGCTCGACCGCCCGCGTGTCAACCGCGGACACTGGGTCTTCGAAAATGTCCTGACGGGGCGGTGGTCCGATCTGATCGCCGCGCGCGCCGATGCTTTTGTCGACCGGATGATCGCCTATCTGCGCTCGGTCGTGAATCCGGCTGCCGGCGACACGCTGATGCTGGTCGATCTGGGCTATAACGGCAGCGTTCAGAACCGCATCGAGGGCTTTTTGCGCGAACGGATGAACGTCCACGTCGCAGGGCGTTACCTGCTGCTGCGCGAATCCCAGTCCGTGGGCCTGGACAAAGTGGGGATGATCGGCCGTCAGGACTATGACGACGGCACGCTGGTCGCCTTGTTCAGGGCGGTCGCGATCCTGGAACAACTCTGCTCGGTCGAACAGGGGTCCGTCGTCGACTATGCAGAAGGTGGGCCGGTGCGCAACGACGCAGGGCTCAAGAGCACCCAGATCGAGATGCGGACCCGTGTGCAGAGGGGCGCCGTCCGTTTCGCCAAATCGCACCGCAACGCCGTCGTCCGCGCGACCGACGAAGCGCGCATCACGACTTGGCGACAGGGCGCGTTCGCCGCGCTGGGGCGCTTTTTGCTGCTGCCCCGCCCGGCCGAATTAGCGCTGTTCACCGGCTTTCGCCATGACGTGAACCTGGGCACCAAATATACCGTCGGCCTGTTCGATCCCGAAGCTGCGGCACGCGGGCTACGTCGCGGGGGCCTGTCGTACATGCAGGGCAGCCGCAACATGTACCTGCCCGCGGAATTGAGCGGCCAGGGCTTTGCCCTGTCGATGACGAACGTCGTCCGGCAACGGTTCGGCATCGACATGCGCTACGTCGACTTCTGCGACAGCGAGATCGTCGTACCGCTGCTGATCGTCGAAGGAAAGAACGCCTTTCGCGACACGGTTACCGCATACCCCACGCACGACGGCTATTATGTCGCGGCGGTGCCTGTCGGGAACTACAAGTTCACGGTCGGTCTGCAATTCGGCCAGCTCTACGAATGGGTGCAGATCGACTCGACGTCGTTCCTGCCGGTCGCCGCCTTCCTGAGAGGCGACGCCACGGTGACGCATTACAGCATCGAAGCGAAACCTTCGCTCGAAGGGATCGAGCAAACCGGCGACGGCGTGTTCCGTTGCGACCCCACCGGTTTCGTGATGGTCCCGCCACCCGGCCCGATCCCAGAACATGGGCCGCCAATGATGCTCAACATCGTCTTTCGTCCGCTAGTCAAACGCGCAACCGCCGCCCTGCCGGCTCTCCAGCCCCAGATCGTTGAGGAGGTATCCCGATGAGCTCTTTCCTGATCCATTCCATGTCCGAATTCGCCGAGACGATCTTGCAGTGCATGACGATCGCAAAGGCCAAGACGATCGTCGAGGTCGGCGCCGAGTTCGGCGGCATGTCGCAGCGTCTGGCCAACCATGCGCGCGACAACGGCGGCACGCTGACCAGCATCGATCCTGCTCCCAAGCCCGAGTTTCTCGATTGGGTCAAAGGCGAAACGCACGTCCGTCATATCGCGAAGCCCAGCCTGGAGGCACTGCCCAAGCTGTCGAAAGTGGACGCGTGGGTCATCGACGGCGATCACAATTATTACACGGTTTCGAACGAACTGGCCATCGCTCACAAGCTATCCGGCCGCGACGGAAAGCCGTTCCTCGCGATCCTGCACGACGTCGGCTGGCCCTGCGCCCGGCGCGACCAATATTATTCGCCCGATCACATCCCCGCCGAACATCTCCAGCCGCATAGCTGGAGCGGCGGCGTGACGCCCGGCGATCCCGGCATGCGTGTCGACCGCGGTTTTCGCGGCATGGGCCAATTCGCCTACGCCCGTCAGGAAGGCGGCCCCCGCAACGGCGTGCTGACCGCGGTCGAGGATTTCCTGGAAGACGTTCGCGCTGATGGCGCCGAACTGGCCTTCGCGACGATTCCGGCCGTCTTCGGCTTGGGTATCGTGTTCGCGAGCGATGCGCCCTGGAGCGAGGAAATGGCAGCGCTGCTGCTGCCGTTTCACCAGAATCCGCTGATCGCGCGCCTGGAGGAAAATCGCCTCCGCAACTTCCTGGCGCTGATCGACCGAGACGACGTCCATCGCTGATACCCCCCGCCGGGCGCGGCCGAGACCGCGCCCGGCCGTCCGCGTCCGGACGTGCCGTCCTATGATGTTTTCATATCTGTCACCCTCCCGGAGATCGGCCCCCTCGCCATGCTGAATGCTGTCGGCCTCATCGTCATCCTCGCCTGCGTGTTCGGCAGTTTCATCTGGTCTGGCGGCAAGATGGACATCGTCCTCCACGCCCTGCCGCACGAGATGCTGGCGATCGGCGGCGCCGCGATCGGCGCCTTCATCGTGTCCAATTCCATGCTGGTCGTGAAACAGGCCGGCAAGGGCGTCGTCCGGTCGTTCAAGGGCAGCAAGTGGAAGGACGGCGATTACAAGGATCTGCTGACCCTGCTGTTCGAGCTTCTGTCGAAGTTCAAGAAGGGCGGCGCCACCGCCATCGAACCGCATCTCGACAACCCAAAGGAAAGCGCGATCTTCTCGCGCTATCCGCGGCTGATCGCGGACCATCATCTGTCGGATTTCATGTGCGACTATCTGCGCATGATGACCGTCAGTTTCGAAGATCCCCACCAGATCGCCGAGGCGATGGAACAGGATATCGAAAAGCACCATCACGAGGAACTGGCGCCGCAACACGCGCTGCAACAGATGGCGGACGGCCTGCCCGCCATCGGCATCGTCGCCGCCGTGCTGGGCGTCATCAAGACGATGGGCTCGATCGACCAGCCCACCGAGGTGCTGGGCGCCATGATCGGTGGCGCATTGGTCGGCACGTTCATGGGCGTTTTGCTGGCCTATTGCCTCGTCGGTCCGCTCGCCGCCAAACTTCTCGAAATCGTCGACGGCGATAGTAAGCCCTTTTTCATAGTTAAGACTGCAATAGTCGCACACGCACAGGGCTTACCGACTCAAGTGGCGATAGAAATCGCACGTCGCATGACCCCGTCGACGAAGGCTCCCAGCTTCCAGCAGATGGAAGCCGCATTGGAAGAGGCAAAGAATGTCGTTGCAGTCTGAACCCGCCACGATCGACGAACTTGCCGACGACCGGTCGCTGCGCCTGCCGGCGCATTGCACCACGGTCACGGCAGAAGACATCCGCGTGCGCCTGGTGCTTGCCGCCGATCTCGACACGTCGATCCAGGTCGATGCGTCCGACGTCGAAAGCGTCGGCCAGGCCACGCTCCAGCTGCTGGTCGCGGCGCGCACCGAAGCGCGCGCCAACGGCCAGATCTTTTCCATCGTCGCGCCCAGTTCGGCCTTCGTTCAGCGCGTCGTCGCCTGCCGCCTAGCCGAGGCCATCGGCCTCGAAGAAGAAGGACTGAATTCGTGAGCAAGACCATCCTGACCGTCGACGATTCGGCGAGCATGCGCATGCTGCTCAAGGCGTCGCTGACCGCGCAAGGCTTCAAGATCGAGGCGGCCAACGACGGCCGCCACGGGCTGGAACGCATGAGCGAGGTCATGCCCGACCTGCTCATCACCGACATCAACATGCCCGAGATGGACGGCTTCGAATTGATCGAAGCGGTTCGCGCGAAGCCGGAATTCCGCGGCGTGCCGATCCTGGTGCTGTCGACCGAATTCTCCGACGAGAAAAAGGCGCGGGCGCGCAGCGCAGGGGCTACCGGCTGGATCACCAAGCCCTTCGATGCCACCAAGCTGGGAACGGCGATCCGCCGCGTTTGCCCGTGAGCGACGAACTCGACGAAATTCAGGCGATCTTCTTCGAAGAATGCGCCGAAGGGCTGACGACCGCCGAAGCCGGTCTGTCGGCGATGAACGCGGGCGACGTGTCCGCGGGTGTGATCGCCGGCGTGTTCCGCGCGGTCCATTCGATCAAGGGCGGTGCAGGCGCGTTCGGCCATGCGGCCCTGACCGCCTTCTCGCACCGGTTCGAAAACGTGCTGGACGAAGTCCGCGCCGGCCGCATCGCGCCGACGCCGGGCGTCACGCGCGTCATGCTGACCGCATTCGACATCCTGTCCGATCACGTTGCCGCTGCACAAGGCACCCGCGGCACGCCGAACGATGCCGCCGCGCTCGAAGCGCTCGATCAGGTGCTGGTCAACGGCGGTGTGGCGGACGGCGACGCGCCTGCCGCTGCCGCCGCCCCTCCTGCTGCCGCCGCGCCCTTCGAAGACATCGCGGTCGCCCCAATCCCTGCGGCTGTGGAGGCGGATGCCGATCCGTTCGGGTTCGAACCCGTCGCCGCCACGGTCGACATCGATCCGTTCGGGTTCGAACCCGTCGTGGTCGAGCTGGACTCCTTCGACGAAGCACCGGCCGCGAGTGCGCAAGCTGCTCCCTGGCACGTGCATTTCGTCCCCTCGAACGCGGCGCTGGCCAACGGCGGTGAGCCGCTGCTCGTCATCCGCGAGCTGGAACTGCTCGGCGGCAAGATCGTCGAAGTCGATCTGTCGAGCCTGCCCGCCCTGCGCGATCTGGAGCCAGAGAACAGCTACGTCGCGTGGACGATCCGCGTGCCCGGCACGGTCGAAGAGGCCGAGATCGCGGACTGCTTCGATTTCGTCGCGCCCGGCTCGATCGTCGAATGGACACGCCAGGACGGCGCGCCGGCGTTCGTGGACGTGGCACCGCCTGCTCCGCCACAGGTCGCGCCCGCTGCTCCTGTGGCCGTGGCTGCTCCTGTTGCCGTTCCCGCGCCCGCTCCGGTTGCCGTCGCACCTGCCAGTCCGGTTGCCCCCGTTCCTGCGCCCGCCGTCGCCGCTGCCCCGGTCCCACCACTGGTCAAGGCTGCGTCGGCACCCGTCCCCGCTGCCGCCCCTGCGCCTGCCCTCCACCCCACGCCTGCCCAACCCACGCCGGAGTCCGGCGACGTCGTGCGCACCGGCGAGCCGCAGCAGCAGACGATCCGCGTCGACCTGGTCAAGCTGGACATGTTGCTGAACCTCGTCGGCGAACTGGTGATCCGCAATTCCATCCTGTCCGACCGGCTGAGCCCGAAGGACAAGGAACGCGTCGAACTGCCCCAGCTGACCCGGCTGACGCGCGAGATCCAGGACACGGTGATGTCGCTGCGCGCGCAGCCGATCAAGCAGGCGTTCAGCCGCGTACCCCGCATGCTGCGCGATCTGTCCGCCGATACCGGCAAACAGGTGATCCTGGAGACCAGCGGCGAAACGACGGAAGTCGACAAGGGCGTGATCGAAAAGATCGGCGATCCCCTGACGCACATGATCCGCAACGCCGTCGACCACGGTATCGAGGATGCCGCCACCCGTCTTGCCGCCGGCAAGCGCGTGGAAGGCACGATCAAGCTGTCGGCCGAACAGAAGGGCGCGCGCATCTTCGTGCGGGTGTCCGACGATGGCGGCGGCATCGACCGCGCCCGCGTCCGCGCCAAGGCGATCGAAAAGGGCATCGTCGCGGCCGACGCCGTGCTGACCGACGAAGAGATCGATCAGCTGATCTGCGCACCCGGCTTTTCCACGGCGGAGACGATTTCGAACATCTCGGGCCGCGGCGTCGGCATGGATGTCGTCCGCTCCAACGTCGAGGCATTGGGCGGCCGCGTCGAAATCACCTCGGTGCCCGGCAAGGGCACGACCTTCACGATGGTCCTGCCGCTGACGCTGGCCATCCTGGAGGGCATGATCGTTCGCCTCGCCGGCCAGCGCTTCGTGCTGCCGCTCGCCAACGTTGTCGAGACGGTGCAGCCCGAACCCGGCCAGGTGAAGCCGACCACGAACACCGGCGAAGTCATCGAGTTGCGCGGCAACTTCCTGCCGGTTCGGCGCCTGACGCGCACCTTCGGCTTCGGCGCCAACGACGTGCAGAAGCCCGAGGATTCGCTGGTCATCATCGTCGAGAGCGAAACCGCGGGCCATGTCGGCCTGATGGTGGACACCATCGACGATCGCCGCGAAGTCGTCATCAAGAGCCTGGACCAGAACCTGTATCCGATCCGCGGCCTGGGCGGCGCCACCATCCTGGGTGACGGCTCCATCGCATTGATCCTCGATATCGAGGCCCTCGTCGGCCCTTCCAATCCCGCTACCCGCTTCACCCAGAAAGGTTTGGCCGCATGAGCATCGTCAGCAACCTCGGCGAACGCAAGATCGTCACTTTCTCGCTCGGCCGCCAGATTTTCGGCATCGACATGGCCTCGCTGATCGAAATCCGCGAATGGGAACAGCCGACGCCGCTGCCCAGCGTGCCGGCCTATATCAAGGGCGTCACCAACCTGCGCGGCACCGTGGTGCCCGTCGTCGGCCTGGCCGAACGGCTGGGCTGGGACCCCAGCCCCATCCATGCGCGCTCGTGCATCCTGGTCGTCAATCTGGCGGGCAAGCAGGCGGGCTTCCTGGTCGACGAGGTCGCCGACATCGTCCTCATCAAGGACAGCGACGTGCGCCCCGCGCCCGATATCGAGATCGGCGAGCCCAACGTCATCCAGGGCCTGGTCAAGACGACCGCGCGCACCGGCGATACCAGCGCGGCCAGCGCCGACGGCGCGATCATGGTCCTGCTGCTCGATCTCGAAGCGCTGGGCATCGCCGGCCACATGGACGTCGCGGCGTGAGCCACGCTGCCACCCTCTCCCGCGATCCGCCGGCGCCCGCCGCCAACGGGCCGCCGCTGGGCAGCGCCGAATTCGCCGCGATCGCATCGATCATGATGAGCGACGCGCGCATCCACCTGGTGGAGGCGAAGACGACGCTGGTCCACGGTCGGCTGCTGCGCCGGCTTCGTCAGCACGGGATCGACAATTTTCGCGATTACGTGCGCCTGGTCCAGTCCGACCCGGTGGAGCGATCGGCGATGGTCGTGTCGCTCACCACCAACCACACGCATTTCTTCCGCGAGAACCACCATTTCGAACATCTGAAATCGGCCGTGCTGCCCAGCCTGAAGCGGGCGGCCGCGGAACGGCGGCCGGTGCGCATCTGGTCGGCGGCATGTTCCAGCGGCGAGGAAGTCTATACGATCGCCATGACCCTGATGGGTCACGATCGCGCCAGCGCGGCATGGCTGCGCGACGCCGACGTCCGCCTGCTGGCGACCGATCTGTCCCCGCCCGTCGTCGAAGCGGTGAAGCGCGGCGTCTATGCCGAACAGACCGTGGCCGCGATTCCCGACGCCTATCGCCGTGCCTGGCTGCGCCCGGCCGGTGCCGATTTCGAAATCGTGCCGGAAATCCGCCAGATGGTGACGGCACGCGTCCTGAACCTGTTCGAAAGCTGGCCGATGCGCCAGCGCTACGACGTCATCTTCTGCCGCAACGCCATGATCTATTTCGACGACAAGGCCAAAGCGGAGCTTGAGGAGCGGCTGGTCGATCTGCTCGCACCGGGCGGCCATCTGTACATCGGCCATTCCGAACGCCTGGTCGGCGACGCCGCAGATCGCATGCAGCCGTGCGGCCAGACCATTTACGTTAAGCGCGAGGGAAGCCGCTGATGCCCGTACGTACCCTCATTGTCGACGACAGCGCGTCGATCCGCGCCGCGCTGGCGCGCATCCTGTCCGCCGATCCGGAAATCGAGGTCGTCGGCCAGGCGCCCGAGCCCAATACCGCGCGCCAGATGATAAAGGACCTGGAACCCGACGTCATCACGCTCGACGTCGAGATGCCGGGCATGGACGGCCTGTCCTTCCTGGAACGGATCATGCGACTGCGGCCGATGCCCGTGGTGATGTGCTCGACGCTGACCGCGCGCGGCGCGGCGGTGACGATCGAGGCGCTGCGCCTGGGCGCGGTCGATTACATCGCCAAGCCTTCGGGCAATGCCGAGGAACTGATGCGCGACGCAGCCCTGCTGCGCCAGAAGGTGAAGGCGGCCGCCCGTTCCACCGTACGCGCCACCTCCAGCGCCACGCCGGGCACGGCAGCCATGCCGGCCCGCGCGACGGAGAATATGGTGATCGCGGTCGGCGCATCGACGGGGGGCGTAGAGGCGCTGTTCACCCTGCTCGCGGCGATGCCCGTCAATTGCCCGCCGATCGTGATCGTGCAGCACATGCCGGGCGCCTTCACCGGCAGCTTCGCCGATCGCCTGGACCGCACCTGCCGCATCGCCGTGAAGGAAGCGCAGGACGGCCAACCGATCGTGGCTGGAACCGCCTATATTGCACCAGGAGGAGACCTGCACATGGAATTGGTGGGGGGAACATCGGCGAACGGTTGCATCCGCCTGCGTGCCGGCGAACTGGTCAGCGGTCATCGTCCGTCGGTCGACGTGCTGTTCCATTCGGCCGCCAAGCGCGGCCCGGGCGCGGTCGGGGTCATCCTGACCGGCATGGGATCGGACGGCGCGGACGGGCTGCTCGCGATGCGCGCCGCCGGTGCGCATACGTTCGGCCAGTCGCGCGAAAGCTGCGTCATCTACGGCATGCCGCGCGCCGCATTCGAACTTGGCGCGGTCGAACGTGAAAAAGGTCTCGCCGCATTGCCGGAGGCGATCCTCGCGGCGTGCAGCGATCTAACGAGGGTTCACTGATGCCTGCTGCATCCCAGATAAAGGTGATGGTGGTGGACGATCAGGCCAGCATGCGCGCGATGATCCGTCGCTCGCTGCAGGACCTGGGCTTCCGCGACGTCCGCGACAAGGCCGCTGCGCCCGAGGCACTGGCCGCGATCAAGACGGACCGCGTCCACCTGGTCATCTCCGACTACAACATGCCCGAAATGGACGGCCTGCAATTCCTGGAGGAAGTGCGCAAGGACGCCGTGATCGGCAAGACCGTCTTCATCATGCTGACCGGGTCTTCGGATCGTGAGCTGGTGCAGAAAGCGGCCGCGCTGGGCGTCAACAACTATCTGGTCAAGCCCTTCACGCCGGCGGCGCTGAAGGACAAGATCGAACGCGTCTTCGGCGCACTGGCCTGAGATGAAACGGATCAGCATCGTCCAGGGCGAGCACGCCGCGATCGCTCAGCCGGATTGCGTCATCACGACGCTGCTTGGCTCGTGCATCGCCGTGTGCCTGCACGATGCGGTGGCGCATGTCGGCGGCATGAACCATTTCCTGCTCGGCGAGCCCGATCACAACCACCAGGTCGCTCAGGCGGACTTGCAGCGATACGGCGTCCACGCGATGGAATTGCTCATCAACGCGATGATGCAGCGCGGCGCGGCGCGACAGCGGCTGCGCGCGCACATCTATGGCGGTGCGAAGATCATCGCCGGCCTGGGGGAAATCGGCGCCGACAACGCGCTGTTCGCCCGCCGCTTCATCGCGACGGAGGGAATTGCCATCGGCCATGTCGACGTGGGCGGTACGCAGGCGCGTAAGATCGAATTCATGCCCTACGAAGGGCGCGCGCGCGCCACATGCGTCGCCGATCCGATCCCCGTCGCCTTGCCACCCAAGGTGCTGGTCGATGGTGGCGAGCTGGAATTGTTCTGACGTGGCGCCGCCGGTTCTCGGGCGCCCGTATCGGTTGTTCACCCCCTGTTCGCCACCCTTCTGATGGTAGATTCCGCAATGGCCCCTACAGACCGCACCCTCGGACCGCTCCATGCCGCGATCGCAGCCGAACTGCGCCAGGTCAGCGCGCAGCTGGAGGCGCTTGCCGAGACGCTGGTCGGCGACGAGCATTTCGTCGAGACCTATATGGAAGCGCTGCAATCGTTCGACCTGCTGGTGCAATGTTCGGACGAGAATGCCCGCGTGCTCGATCGGCTGGCCAGCGGCAGCGCGCCCGATGCGGCGATCGCCCCCGTGCGCCTGGGCGTGATGCAGGCGCGGCTGACGGCCGCGCTGGCACAGGCGGCCTGATCCGATGGCCGGCGCCAATACCCGCCCGATCATCATCAAGAAGGTCAAGAAGGTCGCCGGCGGCCATCACGGTGGCGCGTGGAAAGTGGCCTATGCCGATTTCGTGACCGCGATGATGGCGTTCTTCATGCTGCTGTGGCTCATCAGCAATCCCGACAAGCAACGGCTGAAGGGGCTGGCCGAATATTTCTCGCCGAGCGCCGCGATCGCGATGTCGCAGTCGGATGATGCCGCGTCCTCGTCGAAAGGCGTGGGCGGGATGCCGGGCGCCGGCGGCCATACCCGCCGCGCGCAATCGAGCGAAACGACCCCGTCCAAGGGGCAACCCGCCGCCGAGGCGGGCAGCGCGGGCGTCGCGCGCGGCGGCACCGCGGCGGTGCCGGATGCGTCGATGCGCGTGCTGGCGCAGGAAATGCGCATCGCCATCGACAGCCTGCCGCCCGAAGACGAAACCCGTCACGCGATGACCGTGCAGGAAAGCCGCGACGGGCTGCGCATCAGCCTGGCCGACACCGACAAGCGTTCGATGTTCCGCAGCGGCACCGCCGTTCTCAACCCCTATGCCCGCGACATGCTGGCGCGCGTCGCCGGCAAGCTGGTGACCGCCAGCGCGCAGATCGGCATCGAGGGGCATACCGATGGCACCGGCGGCGGCGATTCGGCGTGGCGCCTGTCCGGCGATCGTGCGCTGGCGGCACGCGCCGCGATGATCGCGGCGGGCCTGGCGCCGGGCCGCTTTTCGGAGATCATCGCGATGGCCGACACGCAACCGGTCTATGTGGATCAGCCCGATCGCGCGGAAAACCGGCGCATCACCATCGTCGTGAAGGGCGCCGTACCGGTGCTGCCGACCGACGCCAGCTTCCGCTTCTAGAAGGGCGGCGGTGAAGAAGATCCTGTCCTTGCTGATCCTGCTGGTGGCGGGACTGGCCGTCGGCGGCGGCGCGGGCTTTGCGACCGTCCGCTATATCGCGCCGCCCAAAGGTGCCGCCGCAGAGACGAAGGAAGCCGCTCCGACCGGCTTCGTCGCGGCCGAAAAGGTGCTCGCTCCGCTGGTCCTGGGTGACGGGCGCCTGGCCGGCTATGTCGTGTTCGACGCGCAACTGGAAGTTCCCGCGGCCAAGGTGGACGAGCTGACCGCGAAACTGCCGCTGCTGCTGCACGCGATCAACATGCGCACGTATCGCACGCCGATGGCCGCCGGCAACGACGGCATGCTGCCCGATCTGGTCGCGCTGAAGGGCGTGGTCACGAAAGCGGCCGCCGAAGCATTCGGCCGCGGCGCCGTCAGCCGCGTCGCGATCACAAGGGCCGAACCGGCATGAGCCACGCCAACATGAGCGGCACCGACACCCAAGCGCACGCCGGCCCGCAGGAACCGCCGCATCAATGGGCGGAGCGCGACGACCGCGTCCGCACCATCCTGTGGATCGCGCGCCTCGTGACGCCGCGTGGCGAGCATCTTTGCCGCGTCCGCAACGTCTCCAGCGGCGGCATGCTGGTGGAAAGCGGCGGTCGCGTGGCGGTGGGCGAGCGTGTCCAGGTCGAGTTGCGCA